>JAGDAE010000058.1 GCA_017959645.1 Kiritimatiellia bacterium | reverse complement strand
TCCGCCTGTTCTTCGCCCTCTTCGGCGGCGGACGCGCCTGGGGCGAGGCAGAGGACGAGAATCGCGGCGAAAGCGGACGGGGCGAAAGCGGAACGCGGAAGTTTTTCGGTCATGGCAGCAGTCTCCTGAGCGATTCGAGATTAGCGGGTTTGAGAAGTATGCCGTCGAAGCCTTTTTGCGCATAGGTCTCTTTCATCTCCACTTCGGCGGTGAAAAGGTAGACCGGCATCTTCGCGAGCGCGGGATCGGCGCGGATCGCGGCGACGAGATCCATGCCAGTCATCTCCGGCATCCATGCGTCGGTGAGCACGAAATCGAATCTCGAGGCGCCGGACGAGCGCAGTATCTCGAGCGCTTCGCGTCCGTCGTTGGCGAGCACGATGTCCGATACCCCAAGCCGTCCGTACATTGCCCTGAGCACGATCTGGTTCATCTTCGTGTCGTCGACGATGAGAATGCTGCAGTCGCGCCGGCCCGCGCTTTTCTTTTCGGGAGTCTCCGCAATCTTCCCGGCGGTCTCTACGCCGTCGACGACGATTGAAAACGTCGCGCCTTCGCCGAGGACCGATTTTATGTGCATGTCGCCGCCCATCGCCCTGGCCAGCATGCGGCAGATGTGCAAGCCCAGGCCGGTTCCGCCGCGCGGTCCCGAGACGGACCCCACCTGGACGAACGGACGGGCGAGCTTGCCGATGTCCTCCGCGCTTATGCCGCAGCCGGAATCTTCGACCTCGAGAATGAAGCGCCCCTTCCGGCCGTCCGCGTCCGGCGAGAACGAAGCGCGTATCTCGACGAATCCCTTCTTCGTGAACTTCACGGCGTTTCCGAGCAGATTGAAGGCGATCTGCCTGAGGCGGTGCGGATCGAGCAGGAGCGTCGGCATCTGTCCGGTCTGGCAGCGCACGTCGAGATCGACCTTGCGGTCGACCGCGCCGAAAGCGGTCGCGATCTCCCTGACGAGACGGGGAACGTCGGTCGGCTCCGGCTCGATGTTCATCTTTCCCGACTCCAGTTTCGAAAGGTCGAGTATGTCGTTGACGAGCTGGAGCAGCATCTTGCTGCTGACGAGGATCGAATCGATGGCGAGTTCGCGGTCGGCGTCGCTGTCGAAGCCGTTCTTGAGCATCTCGGAAAAGCCGATTATCGCATTCAGCGGCGTGCGGATGTCGTGGCTGACGGTAGAAAAGAACAGGCTCTTCGCCAGCGCCTGCTGGACTCGCTCGCTGAACACCGCGTTCGCCTGGTTGTCTTTGAGCGTTATGTGGAAATGCGAACGCAGCGTTTCGCGCGTGAGCGGCTTCTTCGTCATGCTGTTCATGCCGGCGGAGATCGCCTTGTCGAAAAGCGCGGGGTTCGCGTCCGCGGAGATGCCGATCACCGGCAGCGTCCTCGCCTTCGGGTGGGAAGAGGCGCGAAACTCCGAGCAGGCGTCGATTCCGCTGCGCCCCGGCATGTTGATGTCGGTGAGGACCAGATCGATTTCGTCCCCGCCGGGGCCGTTGAGAACCTCAAGCAGCTCGTCGGCGCTGCCGACGCGGATGCATTCTGCGCCGAGATCCTCGACTATGCGCGAGACGACCTCGAGGTCGATCTGCTCGTCGTCGGCAAGCAACACTTTGTAGCCTTCGAATTCTTTCATTTGGCGTCCTTCCTTATCGTTTCGGCGATTTCCCCGTGAAGTTTTCCGAGCCGCGCGAGAAGCTCTTCGACGCCGTCGAGCCCGCCCGCGCGGGCGATTTCGACGATCTCGGAGCACACGGCGTAAAGCGGCGAAAGGCCCAGAGAGGCGTAGAGCCCCTTGAGCTTGTGCGACGACTCGTAAAGCGCGGCGGCGTCTTTCGCGCCGAAATCGGCGCAGACCTGCGAGAACGCCGCGCTCGCGGGGAGTTTCGCCAGCATCCTGCGGTAGAAGCTCCGGTCGCCCATGTAGGTTTCGCGCAACGCGGTCTGGATGTCGCAGCCGGCCTTCTCGAGCGAATCGAGAAGGTCGGGCGCGCGTTCGCCGGCGCCGGCGAGCCGCCCGATTGTCTCCAGCAGAACGGGTATTCTGATCGGCTTGGCGATATGCGCGTCCATCCCGGCGGCTAGAGCGTCCCTGACGTCGGTCTCGAAGGCGTTGGCCGACAATGCGATTATCGGCAGCCGCTTCGCTCCGGGAATCTCCATGGCGCGTATGGTCCGCGTCGCCGCGTACCCGTCCATCACCGGCATGTGCACGTCCATCAGCACCGCGTCGTAGAAGCCGGGTCCGCCGCGCGAAACCTTCTCGACGGCGATCTTGCCGTTCTCGGCCTCGTCGACGGCGAATCCCGCCTGCGAAACGATTTCGCGCGCTATCTCGCGGTTGATTTCGTTGTCCTCGACGATCAAAACGCGCATCTTCGAGAAATCCGGACTCGCTGCTGGGGCGGCATCTCCGCGGGCGGACGGTTTCCCGGGCTCGTCCGGCACGTCGCCGGCGAACGGAAAATCGAGTTTTATCACGAACTCCGTTCCCGCCCCCTTCTCGGACTCCACCTCGATCGTACCTTTCATCAGCTCCACGATACCCTTCGTTATCGGCATCCCCAGCCCGGTCCCCTCCGTTCCAGGCGACGCCGAGCCGCGTTCGCGCTCGAACGGATCGAACACGCGTCCGATGAATTCCCGGCTCATGCCCAGGCCGTTGTCCCTGACTCTGATCTCGTACGTTGCCTCGCCCTCCTTCGTCGACGGCGTCTCGGCGATCGAGACCGAGATGCGGCCGCCGGCGGGTGTGAACTTGCACGCATTGCCGACGAGGTTGAGAAGTATCCTGCCGAGCCGGCTCCTGTCGCACATCACGCGTCTGTGACGGATGCGCGATACGTCCACGTCGAAAGCGAGATTCTTCTCGGCCATCTGCGCCGCGAATATGTCGCCCAGCTCCGAGAAGACGGCGGCGAGATCGACCGGCGCCGGCTCCAGTTCGACCCTGCCCGATTCGATCCGGCTCATTTCGAGCACGTCGGTTATCAACGCGAGCAGATGCCGGCTCGACGACTCCATCTTCGCGATGTATCCCTTGACGGTCTCGGGCGGTACGCCCGGACGCTTCGCGAGCTCGATGTAGCCGATTATGGCGTTCATCGGCGTTCTTATGTCGTGGCTGACGCTGGATAGGAACGAGCTTTTCGCCCGGTCGCGCGCCTCGGCCTTTGCCTGGGCGACCTCGAGCTGCTCTTCGCGCCGGCGCTGTATCGCGTAGAGGCTGAATATGATGACGAGCGAGAACGCGAGCAGCGCCATCTGCACCATGTCGTAGTTGAGCCGGTCGGCGTTCAGCTCCTCCATCTTGCCGGCGACGAAGCCCTCTTCGTCGTGGAGCGCCTCGCTGCTGGACACGCCGTGGTAGGTTTCGCAATGGCGCTCGGACTAGCCGACTATCGCCTCGACGGTGCGGCCGGTCGCACGCTGCGTGGCCAGGCGCACCCACATGAGCGACGAGAAGAACACGAGAACCACTATGCCGGTCCAGACAACCGGCGAGCGCCCGAAACGCTGGCGCGTGTCGTTGCGGTACGCGTACCAGTAGAGCGCGAAGCCGACTATGCACCAGAGCGCGAGCACGAGATACGATTCCGCCGAGAGCGCGCTGCCGGAGATGTAGTTCGGCACCAGCAGCAGCAGGCAGAACACCACCGACATCGCCACGCCGGCCAGCCCCGTCGCCGCAGTCGCGCGGTCGCCGCGCTCTTTGGCGAACTTGAACGCCGCAGCCGACGTGTAGCAGTAGGCCACCGCCGCGCCGATGCTCGACACCTCGACCGGCCAGCCGATCACCGTGCGCCCGAAAAACGGAATCGCCAGCGACACGCCGACCACGAACATCACCGCGTTGCGCGGCGAGCCGTTGCGGTCGGTTCGGCCGAGCCACCGCCACCTCGGAAAGACCCCGTCGGCCGATATCGCGCACAGAAGCCGGCTCATCGCCACCGTCGCGCCGACGATTCCGGTGAAGATCGCCGCGAACATGGTGCCGCCGAGAAGCGCGACTCCGCCATTGCCCATCGCGATCCTCGCCGCCGCGAAAGTCGGCATCGAGTCCAGCCCCGCCAGCCCTACGCTGCCGGTTATGTAATCCGCCCACGTCAGATAGCCCTCAGGATGCGCCAAGACCGGCAGTAGCGCAAGCATCGCGTACATCGCGACCGAGGCGAGAATCGCCGCCGCGAGAACCTTCCACAGCCTGCCGCAGCCGAACGCGAACTCGTCCGACGAATGCGAAACGGCCTCGAAGCCGACGAACGCCCACGGCATCATCGCCAGAATGCGCAGGACCTGGGAAAACGGCTTCGCGCCGGATGCGAACGCCGGCGCCATCGACGCCAGCCCGCCTTCGTGGCGCGAAAGCGCGAAGAAGAACGCGACCGACACGCCCGCGAGCATGAACAGCGCGAGCGCCGCCTGAATGCGTCCGGCGAGCCGCCGGCGCCAGAGGCACACGCAGCCGGCGAGAACCATTACCGCGACCGAAAGCAGAACTTCGCCCAGATATATGTCGAACCCGGCGAGGGTGTCGTGCCAGCCGAACTGCAGAATGTCGCCGAACATGTATCTCGCCAGCAGCACGAGGGCGGTCGCGTTCGCCCACAATATCGCCATGTACGCGAGCGTCAGCGACCACGCGGTGAGGTAGCCGTAGTCGGCGCCGAAGGCGTTGCGCGCGTACGCGTACGCCCCGCCGGGCCCGGGGAAGGCCGAAACCATCCGGTGGTAGTTCCAGCCGATGACGGCCATCGCGGCCGCCCCGACGGCAATCCCGATCACGGTGCCGAGCGGTCCGGCGCTGGGCAGAAACTCCGCCCCGGGCATGACGAACGCGCCCCATCCGACGGCATAGCCGAACGACAGCCCCCACGCCGACAGCATCGAGAGATGCTTCTTCATGCCGCGCCTCCTCCGCCGCCGGCGAGACCGGCGAGAAGCGGACCCAGCGAGTTTACGGTGATCGGCTTGAGGATTATGCTGTCGAAGCCCTTCTGGGCGTAGGTCTCCTGCAGCTCGACGTCGGCGGTTATCACGTGCACCGGCAGCGCGGCGAGCCGCGCGTCTTCGCGTATCGCCTTGGCCAGCCCTTCGCCGTCCAGCTCGGGCATCCACATGTCGGTTAGCACCGCGTCGAATCCGGGCGCATCCGTCCGCCGCAGCCGCTCGAGCGCCTCGCGTCCGTCCGTGGCGGTCTCGATCTCGAAGCCGCCCACGCGCTTGACGAGCGCCTTCAGCACCGTGAGGTTCATCTTCTGGTCGTCGACGAGCAGCAGCCGCGGAACGGAACGCTCCGCCCCCGCCTTCTCGGCGGCAGGGGCTGTCGGCGCGGCCGGCGCCGGTTTCGCCTCGGCCTGCGCGGCGACCTTGACCTTCGGCAGCGCGATGCGGAACGTCGAGCCCTTGCCGAGTTCGGAATCGAACGTCATCGTCCCTCCCATCGCCTCGGCGAACTGGCGGCACACCGCCAGCCCGAGCCCGGTACCGCCGTTGCGGGCGAGCTTGGACGCCGTCTGGGTGTACGGGCAGTCGATCTTCTGCTTGTCCTCTTCGCTTATGCCTACTCCCGTGTCCTCGATCTCGATGAGCAGCGTTCCGGTTTCGCCCGCGCCGTCGGCGTCGCGCGTGAAGCCGCCCCTGACCTCGACGAATCCCTTCTCTGTGAACTTGACCGCGTTGGAGACGAGATTCACCGTTATGTGCCTGAGCTGCAGCGGATCCACGAGCAGCCGCGGCATCTCGCCGACCGCACAGCGTATCTCCACCCCGTTTTTCGGCGCCCCGACGCGGAACGCCTCTTCGATCTCGCGCAGAAGCTCCCGGCAGTCGGTCGGCGCGAGCGAGATTTCGGCGTTGCCTGACTCCCTGCGCGACAGGTCGAGGATGTCGTTCACCAGCGAAAGCAGCGATTTGCTGCTCGTCAGTATCGACTCCACCGCCTCGTCGCTCTCCTCTTTGGTCTTGAAGCCTAGCTTGAGCATCTGCGAAAAGCCGACGATCGCGTTGAGCGGGGTTCTGATGTCGTGGCTGATCGTCGAGAAGAAGTAGCTTTTCGCCTTCGCCGCCTCCCTCTCGCGCCGGGATATCACCGAATAGATGCTGTACATCATGCCCAGCGCGAGCAGCACGAGGGCGATCTGTATGAGATTGTAGCGGGTAAGTCTGTCGTCCACGCGTTCCTTCTGCCGGTCGAGGAACGACTCCGCCTCAGCCTCCTCTTTCGTGAGGACGCCGTCGCTGTCGACCGGCGCGTAGCGTTCGCCGATTTCGGAGACGACGGAATTGGTCAGGTCGCGCGTCTTCTGGCGGTTCCACATGTGCCCCGAGAAGAACACGAAAAACAGCAGGACGAGCCATGCTATCGTCGAGGTTCCGAGCCGCCCGGTGCGGTCGCGGTTGAACACGCTGCGGAAAACCACCACCCCGACGATGCTCCAGACCGAGAGGATGAAATACGACTCCGTCGCCAGCGCGTCGACGACCCAGAAGTTCGGCACGAGAAAGTATACCATGAACGCGATCGAGACCGCGACGCCCGCGCATCCGCTCGCCATGACCGGACGGCGCCCCTCCCCTCTGGCGACCATGAACGTGCAGAACGAGACGTAGCCATAGGCGATGCTCGCGCCGATCGTCGTGACGTCGACGATCCACCCGACCGCCGTGCGCCCGGCGAAAGGTATGAGGCACGATACCGCGATTATGGCGATTATCGCGTTCCTCGGGCTGCCGTCGCGGTCGAGCCGCGCGAACGCACCGCAAAGCATACCGTCGCGCGACATCGCATACAGCAGGCGGCTGGCGGCCACGACATGGCCGATGAGCCCGGTCGCTATCGCCGCCAGCGCGGTAAGCCCGAGAATGGCCAGCCCCGCGTTGCCGAGCGCGCTCCGGACGGCGTAGAAAGTCGGCAGCGCCTCGATGCCGCCGAACGAGCCGCGCGCGGCCATGTATTCGCGCCAGTCGGCGCATCCGGGCGGCTGCGCCGACGCGGCCACCATGGTGAGGGCGAAATACGCCGCCGTAGCCGCCGCCAGCGAACCGACGATTATCCTCACCGTCCACCACCGCGGAAACGCGACCTCCTCCGCCGAATGCGAAACCGACTCGAACCCGACGAACGCCCATGGCGCCAGAGCGACGATCGCCGCCACCTGCAAGGCGACGCTCTTCCCGCCGGCGAAAGCCGGCTCGAAACAGGACGCCGGCGAACCGTTGCGGATCGCGAAAAACGCGCACACCGCCACGCCCAGGCACAGCAGCACCGCGAAAACCGTCTGCACCCGCGCCGCAAGCCGCTTGCCCGCCAGAAATACCGCGCCGACCGCCACGAGCGTCGCCACCGAAAGCGCGATCTCGCCGGCGTAGATGTCGTAGCCGGATATCTCGTACCTGAAGCCGAAACTGAAGAATCCGCCGAGCAGATACCGCCCGATCAGCGCCAGCGCGGTCGCGTTCGCCCAGACGATCGCGATGTACGTCAACACGAGAAACCAGCCGCAGATGAAACCGTGGTCGCCCCCGCACACGCGCTTGACGTATCCGTACGCACCGCCGGCCTCCGGAAAGTTCTGGATGAGATAGTGGTAGTTGCGGCCGACGAGAAACATCACCGCCGCGCCCGCGCCGAGACCCAGCAGCGTACCGAGCGGACCCGCCACCGGCAGAAACGTCGTCCCGGGCATGACAAACGCACCCCACCCCACGGCGCAACCAAACGACAGCGCCCACGCCGAAAGCGGCGAAAGATACCGACCAAGGCCGTTCGCCTTCGCGTCAGCCGCGTTGACCATATCTAACCTCCATCTCTGCTTTTCCGAATACTCTGCCGGACCCCGGCTTTCCGGTATGTATTATACCATTTGTTCACGATTGAAATCAAGCGGAAACATTCTGGAATATCCCCGCCTCATGAAAACGCTGCCGAGCCCTCGCAGAACCCCGCGCGGCGACGTAAAGGAAATCTTCAATCGCTGCAACCACGGAGAAACTCTTTATCTCACCGGTTTCGCTCCTCAAAAATAGCCGAGACGCTCTTCAAGACCCTTGAAGAGCGACGCCCATTTTTAGGGGTCGCTCTTCAAAAAAATTTGAAGAGCGTGAAGAGCGTTTGAAGAGCGAAAACGGGTTTAAGTTGACGAATTGCGCGGTAAAGCGAAAAAATGATAAGTTTGCTATATATACTTCAAAAAATCTCTCTCTTCTATCATCTATAGGATTTTAGCCAAAAGCCACCATTACATCCCCAATTTGATGAAGAGCGACACCCGCAGCAAATATCACATTTCAGCCAAGACCTAATTATAATATTCGCGGAATACCTCCCTTTGCAAACCTCAAAAAGCCCTTATATAAAATCGGGAAAGCGCCCTATGAAATCGGGAAAGCGCCCATATAAAATCGCCCTTACCCCCTTATGTTTTCCCGAAAACCCTCAGAT
>JAGDAE010000057.1 GCA_017959645.1 Kiritimatiellia bacterium | reverse complement strand
CTACATGGGCATAATGTCGACCGCAACCTCGGTCGGCATAACGGCTCGGATACTTTCGGAGCGCAAGAAAATGGACAGCGAGGAAGGGGTGACGATCATGGCGGGCGCCGTGATCGACGACGTGCTCGGTCTTGTCGTGCTCGCGATCGGCAACGGGATAATCGCCGCCAACGTCCTCGCCGAAAAAACGGGTTCGTCCGGCGCGATGGATTGGGGCAACGTCGGGCTGATCGCGCTCAAGGCGTTCGGCGTGTGGCTCGGTGCGAGCGTGGTCGGGATTCTCGCGGCGCGGTGGATCGCGAAGTTCCTCAAGATTGCGTTCAAAAAACAGGCGGTGATGGCGACGATGGCGTTCGGTCTCGCGCTCGCCCTCGCGGGCTTTTTCGAATACATGGGCCTGGCGATGATAATCGGCGCGTACGTCATGGGCCTCGCGCTTTCCAGGACCGATCTCAAGCATCCGATACAGGAGACGCTCACCCCGGTCTACACGTTTCTCGTGCCGGTGTTCTTCTGCGTGATGGGCATGATGGTCGATGTCTCGGCGCTATGCTCGAAGAGCGTCCTTGTCTTTGGCGGAATCTACACCGCGGTCGCGGTGCTGGCCAAGGTTGTCGGTTGCATGGCTCCGTCGATGTGCTGCGGATTCAATCTGCTCGGCGGTTTGCGCGTCGGCGCGGGGATGGTTCCGCGCGGCGAAGTGGCGCTCATCATCGCCGGACTCGGACTTTCCCACGGCTATCTGACCCAGGAGATCTTCGGCATCGGCATCATGATGACGCTCGTCACTACGGTGATCGCGCCGCCGGCCCTGGTCGGGCTGTTCATCCCGCGGCGCAGAGGCGTGAAGAATCCGAAGTCGACGATGGACGATTCCCGCGAGGTGGTGTTCGAGCTCTCGAACCGTTCGGTCGCCGAACTGATGCTTTCGAAATTGATCGACGAGTTCCGCAACGAGGGCTTTTTCGTGACCTGCCTTTCCGCCGCCGACCACATTTGGGAGCTGGCGATGGACGATATCGAGCTGTCGATGCGCCGCAAGGGGGCGAAAATCAGGATATTCTGCACGCCGACAGAGGAAGCGATCGTGATGACGGCGTGGATGGAGGTGGTCAGCCAGATAAACGATCTCGCCAGAGCGATCGCGAAGCCGATCCGCCGCGAGGAGCTGGCGAAGATGGTGACGACGTCGGGCGGCGTGAAGATCGCCCACGAGAACGTAGGGCGCTATCTGCAGGGTTTCGTGATGCTGCCCAAGTTCCGCGCCTCGTCGAAGAAGGAGGCGATCGAGCGCATGGTGGCCGAGGTCGCCGAGGCGTGTCCGCGCCACGTGAAGGACGCGAAAAGCGCGGCGGCGGCGGTTCTGAAGCGCGAGGAATCGATGCCGACCGGTCTCGACCACGGAATCGCCGTTCCCCACGGCCGGGACGCGTCCATCGTGGGCATAGCCGGGGCGGTCGCGATTATCGACAACGAAGGGACGGCGAACGGCTGCATACCCGACTACGAGACGATCGACAACAGTCCGGTGCAGATAATCGTGCTGACGCTCGCCAACGATTCCGCCCAGACGCCGTATCTCAAGCTGATGAGTTTCATATCCCGCGCGCTCAAGACCGACGACGGCTACAGGCGGCTTCTGAAATGCACGACGCCGGACGAGATGCGCCGGTTTTTCAGAAAAGCGAAAGGATGAGCCCGGATACGATCGCCGCAATCGCCACTCCGCCCGGACGCGGTGCGGTGGCGATAGTGAGGATTTCCGGTGACCGGGCGATGGAAATCGCGCGGCGGCTTTCCGGATTCGATCCGGCGCCCGGCCGGGCGCGATTCGCGCGGCTTGCCGCAGACGACGCGCTTGTGGTGGCTTTCGCCGCCCCAAGAAGCTACACCGGTGAAGACGTGGTCGAGATACAGTGCCACGGCGGATCGATCGCCCCGAGACGGGTTCTCGACTCTGCGCTCGCGGCCGGCGCCAGGCTCGCGCGAAGAGGAGAGTTCACCGAACGCGCCTTCCTCAACGGAAAACTTTCGTACGAGCAGTGCCGCAGCGTGCTCGACATGATCGACGCCAAGACCGTCCGCGCCGCCGAAGATGCGTTCGCCGGGCTGAAGAACGAACGCGCACGCGCGGCGCGGAGAATCTACGGAGAACTCGTCGACTGCTCGGCCGCGGTCGAACACGCTCTCGATGTCGACGAGGGCGAACTGCCGGACGGCTTTCTGGACGGCGTCAAATCGCGCGCGGCCGGAATCGCGGCCGGGATCGCAGCCGAAATCGCAAAGGCGAAGGAAGGCAAGATTCTGCGCAACGGCGCGATGTTCGTTCTCGCCGGCGCGCCCAACGCCGGGAAGAGTTCGCTCATGAACGCGCTATTGAAGGAGAATCGTGCGATCGTGTCCGAGACTCCCGGCACTACGCGCGACTTCATCGAGGAATGGCTCGATCTCGACGGCTGGCCGGTGCGTCTTGTGGACACCGCCGGGATTCGCGAGGCAACCGACGCCGTCGAAAGCGAGGGCGTCCGCAGAACCGGCGAACTCGTCGCCAAGGCCGACGTCGTCGTCGCTCTCGACTGCGAAATCGAGGCGAAGAGCGTGATTGCGGTGCATGCGAAATGCGATCTCGGCCGCGCCGCCTGCGGCGCGATCAACGTCTCTTCCGTCACCGGAGAGGGGCTTGACGAATTGAAGCGCGAAATGCTTGCGCGGCTCGACGGCTGCGTCGCCGACGCCGGCGTAGACGGCCAGGCCGCCGCGCTTGCGGAAATCTCAGCCGCGCTCGATGGTCTGCCCGACGATCCCGTGCTTGTTGCGAACCGGTTGCGTTCGGCCGCCTCGCGTCTCGGCGAAGAGCTTGGCGCGACGTATTCCGAAGACATGCTCGACAGACTCTTTTCGCGTTTCTGCGTCGGAAAGTAGCCGCTGTCTCATGCCGGGAGCCTCCGTTTCCGGTCTTTCGATGGCTTGCCGGAACGGAAGCCGGCGCGGTCCGGAATCGGAAAATAGTCCGCCGCAGGCGGTGAATTTTTGATACAATATCCGCCAACTATGGCAAAGAGCGAATATGGTGCGGAGAGCATAAAGACTCTCGATCCGGTGACGCATATCAGAATGCGCCCGGGAATGTATGTGGGCGAGCCCGGGACCGGCGCGATGTACCACGATTGCGTGTACATCCTGATGAAGGAGGTGATCGACAATTCGGTCGACGAGTTCGTGATGGGCGAAGGCAGGAAAATCGACGTTTCGGTCGACTACGGCACCGGCGAGGTGTCGGTTCGCGACTACGGGCGGGGCATTCCGCTCGAGAAGGTGGTCGATTGCGTAAGCCAGATGAACACGGGCGGAAAGTTCGACAGCGACAACTTCCAGTTCTCGGCCGGCATGAACGGCGTCGGCACGAAGGCGGTCAATGCGCTCTCGGCGTTTTTCGAGGTGCGCTCGTTCCGCGACGGAGAATTCTCGGAGGCGTATTTCGAGGAGGGGCGGCTCAAATCGAAGAAGCGCGGAAAATGCAAGACGCGCGAACCGGACGGTACGTTCATACGCTACCGTCCCGACGTGAAGGTGCTCAAGAACTTCAGGATGCGCGAAGAGCATGTCGTGCGCAGGATGAAGATGTACTGCTATGTCAACGCGGGGTTGACGATAAACCTGAACGGCGTGCGCATCTGCTCCGAGCGCGGACTCGCCGATCTCGTCTCCGACGAGGCGCAGTTCGAGAAGCTCTACGCGCCGTTCCACGTGAAGACGAAGAATCTCGAGCTGATCTTCACCCATACGAACCGGTTCGGCGAAGAGTACTATTCGTTCGTGAACGGACAGTACACCACCGACGGCGGAACCCATCTGACGGCGTTCAAGGAGGCGCTCACGAAGGCGCTGAACGACTACGACTCGAAGAAGAAGTTCGACGGCGACGACATTCGCGACGGACTGGTCGGCGCGGTCAGCCTGAGGATCATGAATCCGGTCTTCGAGGGGCAGACGAAGATCAAGTTCGTGATGAACGACATCCGCGGCGATCTCGTCCAGCAGATGTAGAAGGAGATCGAGGCGGCGCTGCACCGTTCGCAGTCGGAGACGGTGAAGCTGATCGCGAAGATCGAGGAGACCGGCAAGATACGCTCGCAGCTGAACACGATAAAGAAGCAGGCGCGCGAGCGTTCGCAGGCGGTGTCGGTCAGGGTGCCGCAGCTGAAGGACTGCAAGAACCACCTGAAGCTCGACAAGATAAACAAGAAGACCGG
>JAGDAE010000056.1 GCA_017959645.1 Kiritimatiellia bacterium | reverse complement strand
GCACACGCCGGGCGGCGCGGCCGAAGAGCGGTGGCTGCGGCTGGAGCTGAAGACCCTCGCCGACGCCGGACTGCTCGGATTCCCCAACGCCGGCAAGAGTTCGCTGCTCGCGGCGCTTTCGTCCGCCACGCCGAAAGTGGCGAACTATCCGTTTACGACGCTCAATCCCACGGTGGGGACGATCCGCTACGGCGACTGGGCGAAGATCACGATGGCGGACGTGCCAGGGATAATCGAGGGAGCGGCCAAAGGCGTCGGGCTGGGGCTGGCGTTCCTAAAGCATCTCGAGCGTTCGAAGATTCTCGTATACGTTATCGACATGGCGGGAACCGACAACCGCAACCCCTGGGACGACTACAGGGTGCTCAGAAAGGAGATCGACGAATATTCCGCCGAACTGGCCGAGCGCCCGTCTCTCGTCGCCGCGAACAAAATGGATTCCGACGCGGCGGCCGGCAATCTCAGGCGTTTCGCCGAAGAGACCGGGATAGAGCCGATCGCGATCTCGTGCGAAACGGGAGAGGGCCTGGACGGGTTCAAAGAGCGGCTGAGGGACATCGTGAATCCGAAGACGAAATTCCACCATACCCACGCCGAACGGCCGGATCTTTCGGAGATGCCGGACACGACCGGGGAGGAGATCCCGGCGGAGGCGATGAAATTCGCGACATTCCTGAAGCTCGAAAAGCCGAAGCCCAAGTCGCATCCATCGAGAGGAAACATACACTGACATGAAAAAGTGGAACGTGGCCGCGATAAAGGCGGCGAAAGGGAAGACGAAACTCGGTTGCGCCACGGCGTACGACGCCGCGTTCGCGCGTCTTGCCGACGAGGCCGGGGTTCCTATTCTGCTTGTCGGGGATTCGATGGGCATGACGATGCTCGGCTATCAGACGACGCGGCCTGTGAAGATGGAGGAGACGCTTTCGGCGGTCGGCGCGGTTTCGCGGGCGTCGAAGGATTCGCTGGTTGTCGCGGATTTGCCGTTCGGCAGCTACCAGTGCGGCGAGGACGAAGCGGTGAAAAACGCGGTCGCGGCGCTCAAGGCTGGCGCCGCTGCGGTGAAGCTCGAGGGCGTGACGCCACGGATATGCGCGCTGATCGCGCGGCTTGCAGAGTCGGGGATCCCCGTCCTCGCGCACGTCGGGATGACGCCGCAGAGCGTGAACGAATACGGAGGCTTCAAACGGCAGGGCAAGACCCGCAAGGCGGCGGACAGGATTCTCGCCGACGCGCTGGCGGTCGAAAAGGCGGGCGCGTTCATGGTCACGCTGGAGTGCATACCCTCCGATCTCGCCGCCGAAATCACCGCCGCGCTGAAGATACCGACGGTCGGAATCGGGGCGGGGCCGGTCTGCGACGCCCAGTGGCTGGTCATGCACGATCTTCTCGGAATCAACGAAAAGCCGCCGTCTTTCGCAAAGCAGTACGCGCATCTCGCGGAGGAGATACGCGGTGCGTTCTCGCGCTACGTCGACGAAGTGGAAAAAGGCGTGTTTCCTCCGGCGTGAGGATTCTGCTCCATACGTGTTGCGGTCCGTGTGCGAGCGCATGCGTTCCCCGGCTTGAAAAAGAGGGGCATTCGGTCGCGTTGCTGTTTTCAAATTCGAATATCGACACGTTCGACGAATTCGAACGGCGCCGGGCCGCCGCCGAAAAGCTCGCCGCAGCCGAGAACGTGGAAATCGCGGTTGGCGAATACCGCCACGAAGAATGGCTGAAGGAGGTCGCGGCCGGTCTGGAGAACGAGCCGGAGAAAGGCGAACGGTGCCGGCGCTGCTACCGCTACAATATCGCCATGGCCGCGCGCTACGCGGCCGGACACGGCTTCGACGCGGTGACGACCTCCCTGACCGTGAGTCCGCACAAGCCGTCCGCGCTCGTGTTCGAAGCGGGACGGGACGCGGCCGGGCGAATGTTCGCCGAGTTCGATTTCAAGAAGCGCGGCGGTTTCGCGGAATCGACGCGCCGCGCCAGAGAACTGGGGCTGTACCGGCAGAGCTACTGCGGCTGCGAATTTTCGAAGCGGGAGGAAAGATGAAGACCGTCGCGCTCGTTTCGCTCGGCTGCGCAAAGAACGTCGTCGATCTGCAGGTCGCCGTCGGCAATCTGCTCAAGGAGGGCTACGTTCTTTCGTCCGATCCCGACCGCGCCGACGTCGCGATAATCAACACCTGCGCGTTCATAGCATCCGCCCGCGAAGAGTCGGAATACGAGATCGCCCGCGCGCTGGCGCTGAAAAGGCGCGGCAATTTCTCGAAGGTCGTCGTGACCGGCTGCTACCCGGAGCGCTATCCGAAGGCGGCGGCGAAATTCCCCGGCGTCGATTCGTGGAAGGGTGTGCCGCGCGGCTGGACAGAATCGAAGACGCCGGCGTTCAGGCTTTCGGGCAAGGCGTTCGCATACCTCAAAATAGCCGAGGGCTGCGTGCACCGGTGCTCCTACTGCGCGATACCGCTGATACGCGGCGCGTACCGGTCGCGTCCAGAAAAAGACGTTCTGGCCGAGGCGAAGGCGTTGCTAGCAACCGGCTGCCGCGAACTCGACATCGTCGCGCAGGATCCGATGCTGTACAAACCGTCGCTGGCCGGGCTGCTGTGGAAGCTCGACGATCTCGAAGGCGATTTCTGGGTGAGAGTTCTCTATTCCTATCCGAGCGAGATCGACGACGGTTTCGTCGATTGGCTCAAAAATTCGAAACACGCCGCGAAGTACGTCGACGTTCCGCTGCAGCACACCGACCCGGCCGTGCTCAAGCGCATGAACCGCGCCGGCGCGATCGAGGCTAGCCTTTCGGTAGCCCGGAGGTTGCGCCGGGAGGTTCCAGGCATTACGCTCAGAACGACGATAATGACCGGTTTTCCGGGCGAGACGCCGGCGAGGTTCGAGCGGATGCTCGAGACTCTCGCCCAAATGGAGTTCGACCATCTCGGCGCGTTCGCGTTCTCTCCCGAACGAGGCACGCCGGCGGCGAAAATGTCCGGACGGCCCTCGCGCAAGACCGCCGAGGAGCGCGAACGCAAGGTGATGGAACTGGCGGCAGCGATATGGCGCAAAAAGGCGCGCGCGGCGGTCGGATCAGTCCGTCGCGCGCTGGTGGTCGCGCCGGGGACGGCGAGGCTCGAATCGCAGGCGCCGGACGTCGACGGAGTCGTGTTCGTCGATGCCGGTACCGTCGGCGAATTCATCGACGTGCGGCTCGCGAAGGCTGAAGGGTTCGATTTCTTCGGAGAACCGGCGTGAAGCGCATACCTTACGTGAACGACGAAGTCTCGACCCGCGACTTCAAGTACTACATCTTCGACTGGGACGACAACATTCTCCACATGCCGACCAAGATACGAATGGAGAAGCTCGGAGAGGGCGGCGTCTGGGAGCCTGTAGATGTGTCGACTTCCACATTCGCGCTGATCCGGTCGGACACCGCCCGCTATCGTCCGCCGCAGGGCGGAGGATGGGATGAGGCGTTCCGCAATTTCGCCGACTCGCCCGGGAAAGACACTTTCATCGAAGACACCATCGCCGCGCTCGAAAGGGTCGAGCACGGCGAACGGCCGGGACCGAGCTACAACGTTCTCAAGAAAACGCTGCGCGAGGGGCGGATATTCGCGATCGTGACAGCGCGGGGGCACGCCCCCGAGACGATCGAGCGCGCGGTCAGGGTATTTATCAAATACGCGCTAACCGAACAGGAGCGCGAGGAGATGATGTCCAACCTGCGCGGCTACCGGCGGTGGATCGACAAGGCGGAAACGTTTGGCACCGACGCCGAAGAGCTCGATTACTATCTGGGAATGTGCCGCTATTCGGCGGTGACCTACGACGGCTTCCGCAAGCGAATGGCGGCGGATCCGATCTACCGCGAAAAGCTGGCGACGGCGACGCTCGCCGCAAAGCCCGAACTGGCCAAGGAATTCGCGATACGGGATTTCGTCGAACACGTCTTCCACATGCTGCGGCGCACCAGCGGTTTCGACAGGTCGGTCGCCATCGGTTTTTCCGACGACGACAGGGGAAACGTCAAGAGCGTGTCCGAATACATCAAAGAAGAGCTGTCGAAGCGTTTCGAGGGGATAAAGTTCGTCGTCTACGATACCTCCGACCGGGCTTTGCCGAAGGGCCGCAAGGTCTGCGTCTCCGGCCAGCTCAATCTTCCGGGATTCTAACACCGCAAAGGAACACAACATGAATATCGCATTGGCAGCAACCGTATCAGTCATGTCGCTTCTTGGCGAAATGCTCGACCGCGACGCGATTACGCGATTCCCCGAACCGTCCTACCGGATGAAGCTTTTCAGCTCTTACGACCGCGCGTCGACGCTGCCGGGCGAGCCGAACTGGGACGCCAACGCCGATTTCAACCAGTTCCTGCGCATAGAGGAGAACGCCGGGCGCGAAGAGCGCGTGCTGGTCGACGCCGACGGCCCGGGCGCGCTCGTCAGGTTCTGGTTCGCCGGCATCGGCCACGACAGCGCGATTCTGCGCGTCTACGTCGACGGCGCGGCCGAACCGGCCATCGAGGGCGCGGCCGGAGAGATCGCCGGCGGCGAAATGCTTGCCGGCTGGCCGCTGTCGGCCGGTCTTTCCCCGGACAGCCCCGCCCCCGAACGCGGAATCAACCTGTATCTGCCCATACCTTTCGCCAGACACGTCAAAGTCACCGCCGAGATAACCATGACTCCGCGCGAACGCGCGATGTTCTATTACAACATCGAGACCCGGCTCTACGCGCGCGACACCGAAGTGGAAAGCTTCTCTAAAAAAGTTTCGCCGCCGCCAGGACGGCTGTCGCCGAGGCGAACGAAAAACTCGCGGCGAGCTGCTCGGAGCCGCCGCCGGAAGGCGAGAGCGCTTCGCTGGACGGCGAACTTAAGCCCGGCGAATCGCGCTCGGCCGTTTTCAAACGCACTGGAGCGATCAGATATCTCCGGCTCAAGAGCGTATCCCCGGCCGAATATTCGACGCTCTGGTGGCAGCAGCAGCGGCTTCAGCTCCGCAAGGTGGAACTAGAGATCACGTTCGACGGCAAGACATGCGTCTCAGTGCCGGTGGGAGAATTCTTCAATACCGGGCTTTGGAGGCAGGAACGCCACGAGACGCGCTTCACCAAAGTCGGCGACGACGGCGTCATGGAGTCGCGCTGGGTGATGCCGTTCGCCGAGAGTTGCGAGGTGCGGCTGACCAACAAGGACGAAGTTCCTGTCGTCATCTCGGATAGCCTCGCCGTTTGCGGCGACTACGCATGGGACGGACGCTCGATGCATTTCGGAACGACGTACGTTTCGCGTCCGCGCCTGCCTACGCGCGTCGCCGGCGCGGCGTACGACATCGGTCTCGACCGCATCGAAGGCAAGGGCGTGATCGCGGGAACCGCGGTTACCGTCGAGAATACGGTGGCAGACTGGTGGGGAGAGGGCGACGAGAAGATATGGGTCGACGGGGAGGCTGCGCCGTCGTACATCGGAACCGGAACCGAGGATCACTTCGGCTATGCATGGTGCAAGCCAGCGCCGTTTTCTCATCCGTTCCTCGCCCAGCCGACCGGCGAGGGAAATCTGGCCGGCGGCTATTCGGTCAATTTCCGCGCGCGCATTCTCGACGCGATACCGTTCGAGAAATCGATACGCTACGACATCGAAATCTGGCACTGGTCGGATACGCTCGTCGACTACGACTCGGTTTCGTTCCACTATCTGAAGCCGTAAGGAGGCGCGCATGACCGGATCCATCCGTGCGATTCTCGCCGTTTCCGCGGCCGTCTGCGCATCGGGCGCGTGGGCGAAATGCGAATTCTGGCGCGCCGGCGAGAAATCGGCGATGTTCGATCTCGCGCAGGAAACGATTCTCAAAGGACTCGTCGTGCCCGGGCCGGACGGCGCGCACGGTTTCGTGCATCCGTATTTCGCGCCGGGCGCCAATTACGGCGACAATTGGTGGGAGATCGATTCTTCCGCCGCGCTTGAGGCGTGGAAGTGGATCGATTTCGGTTTCGCGATGGAAGCGATGCGCAACTTCCCGCTCATCCAGAAAGAAAACGGCCGCATTCCGCTCTGGGGCGCCGACACGCTGCCGGTGAGCGAAAACCATTCGCTGCAGTCCGACAACGCGAGCGCGCTGCCGGTCGTCACGAGACCGGCGTACGACATCGCGAAAATGTCCGGCGACCGGGCGTTCGTCCTGGAAATGTACGAAATGTCCAAGCGCTATCTCGAGTGGTGGATCGGTGACCGGATGGATGCCGGAACCGGTCTGGTGTCTTCGCTTTTCGAAGAGACGTTCCCGCCCTACCTCGGCCGCGCGAACGAGTTCTGCGGCGTCGACACGTGCGTTCTCGTGGCGCTCGGGCTCGAATGGACGGCGGAACTGGCGAGGATGCTCGGACGCGATAGCGAAGCGGCGGAACTCGACGCCAAATCGGCTGCGGTATTTTCCGCGGCTAGAACGCACATGTGGGACGAGACGGCCGGGCTGTTCCGTCCGTACATTCTCGCTTCGGGCGGGCTCGGGTTCGAATCGGCGGAGGGTTTCTACATGTTCGCCGACCGTTCGCTACCGTCCGCCGTCAAGGAACGGCTGCTCGCTTCGCTCAAGGGGCCGCGCTTCGGGTGGGACGCATATCCTCTCATGTCCATGGCCGTCGATTCGCCGGAGTTCACGATGACGAAGGGCGAGCGCAGATACCAGTACAACGCGAGCTGGAGCGGGATGGTGTGGAGCCTGATCGACCGTTGGGCCGTCCATGCGCTTTTCCGCGCCGGGCTCGACAGCGAGGCGACGCATCTCGCGTCGAAGATGGTGGCGATGATTGACGCGGCCGGAACGTTTGACGAGTTCTACGCGCCCGACGACGGTTCGGCGCAGGGAGGGGAGTACTACGTCTGGACGGCGGCGAACTACATCACCGCGATCGTCGAAGACCTTTGCGGCATCTCCTACGACGCTGAAACGCGGCGTCTGTCGGTCGAACCCAGGATAGCGGACGATTTCCGCTTCGAGCATCTCGCTTGCGGCACGAACGGCTACGCGACGGTTGTGCGCACGAACGGCGTCGTTTCGGTGCTGTACCATCGCTTCGTCGAATCCGGATATGTCGAGGCGACCGGAACCCAGTATATCGACACCGGAATCGCCTGCTCGCCGTCGATGACGGTCGAGGCCGAAATCATACCGCTCGACAACGCACGGCTGTCGGCGCCAGGTGCGCAAAGCGCGATATTCGGCTCGTCGTGGAGCCCGGACGGTTTTTTCTTCATGTTCCACGAGGGGAACATCCGCTACAACGCCGGCGGGGAATATGTCGACGTGCCTGGCGGCGAGTCGACATGGCGGGTCGGCGAGAAGGTAAAACTAGTCGCCAAAGCGGATTCGTTCTCGGTGAACGAAACCGGCAGAACGCTCGGAAACGGACGGAATACGACTGATAGCATCTGCTTCTTCTGGACCGGCGGCAATCCGTTCGGTCTCCATCCCGAACAGTACGGCGGCGCCTTCCGGCTCTGCTCTGCGAAAATATACGACGGTGAGCGGCTCGTCGCCGATTTCCGTCCGGCGGTATGCAGTCCCGACGGCACGGCCGGGCTTTTCGATCTTGTCGGCCGCCGGTTTCATACCGCCGTCGGTTCCGGGCTTCTGGCAGGCCCGGCGATTGTCCAGGACAACCTCGAACTCGTCCTTCGCTGAAGATGCGACCTTCGCGAAGAAGCGGCGGCTGTCGGTACACGCTCGTTCAATGACGGGCCAAATTACCGTAAAGTTTCCATGACTTCGGGAATTTTGGCGTGACCTGAAAGAGAGAGAAGAATGAAAGATATTC
>JAGDAE010000055.1 GCA_017959645.1 Kiritimatiellia bacterium | reverse complement strand
GGTTTCGATCCTTGTATACCGAGGTTTCTTCACGCCTCCCCGGCGGCCTTCGCGAAAGGCGGGTATCGGCATGAACTTTCAGCCGCCAAAAGTGTGCCGAATCGTGCCGCAATGGCGCAGAAAAAGCGCAATATCGCACCTCTCCGGCCATTTCCGCATAAAACGGAAACCACCCCCGAAAACCCCTGCTATAAATCCGCGAAAGCCCTGCGATGAAATCGCGAAAGCCCTTATATAAAATCGCCCTTGCCCCCTTATGTTTTGGCGAAAACCCTCATATGTTTTTTGGCGGGAACCCCAGCCTACGGCAGGAAGCGAGGAGCTTTGTAGCCGGGCTTGCCGACGGGGCGGAATTCCTCGAACTGGGTATAGATCGAGTTCTCGCGGACGTCCTTGACGGTCAGCTTCGCCCCCGCTTCCGGAAAGAGGCGGACGAGATGGGTCGCGTGAGCGAAGACCTCATGGGAATATTCGCCGGAGACTACGCCTTCGTCGGCCTGCCGCCACAGATCGCGCACGCGCCACCCGCCTTCGAACCCGAGCGACTCGAGATCGACCCGGACCTCGCGTTTCTGCCGGTAGGTGTTGAAAAGTCCGAGCACGACCGAGCCGTCGACCATCGGCTTCGCCCAGACTTCGGCGCGCGGGCTTCTGAGAACCCTCGCCGCAGCCGCGCCGAGCTCGTCCTGGCTAACCTCGATAACCTCGTCGTTGGTGAGCAAACCGAGCGTAAAGTCGTCGAACTTCGTCATGTCGCAACCGATCAGAAGCGGCGAACACACCATCGCCCACATCGAGATGTGGGTATACTGCTCGTTGGGCGTAAGCCCGGTATCGCGCATCTCGCCCCATCCGAGCCAGCCGACGCGACCGATCACGAGCATGTCGGGATCGTTCCACGCGCCGGGGTGCGCATACGGCCAGACCTCGGCCTGCCGACCGAGCAGAGTCCAGACGGAAAGCCAAGTATCGGTTATGTCGATCGTCGTGCGCCAGCAGTTGCCGCCGGTCAGTTCGCCCCAGGTCGATACGTTGCCCATTCCGTACTGGCAGAGCGAATAGACGATATCGCGATCTTGCGCCTTGAGCGCCTCGCCCATCAGACGGTAGGGCAGATACCAGCGCGAATGGTTGTCGCCGAACGATTTGGTCTTGTAGAAGCACCAGTCGTATTTGAGGTAGTCGAAGCCCCACTTCGCGAAAGTGGCGGCGTCCTGCCATTCGTGTCCCCAGCTGCCGGTGCATTCCGCGCAGGTGTATTCGCCCGGCGACGAATAGATACCCATTTTCACGCCCTTCGAGTGGGCGTAGTCGGTAAGCGCTTTCATGTCCGAGAACCGCTTGTTGATGCACATTTCGCCCTCCGGCGTGCGTTCAGGCCCCATCAGCGACTCGTCCTCCTTCTCGACCGGACGGTTCTGCCAGAAATCGTCGATGTTCACGTAGCTCCAGCCGTGATTGACAAGATCGGTGTCGACGAAAACGTCGATCGCGTTGCGGATATCCTGCTCGGACACCTTTGAGGCGAAGCAGTTCCAGCTCGACCAGCCCATCGGCGGAGTAAGCGCGATCGTATCGCCGACGACGAGTTTGAATTCCTCTTTGGCCTCGCCGTGGGCGTTCTTGGCGGTAAAGAGAATCTCGTAAGTGCCCGGGTCGCGCACGAACCCGGTAAGGATGCCCTTCTCGCGGTCGAACTTGACGGTT
The DNA here is from genome assembly GCA_017959645.1 of Kiritimatiellia bacterium. Classification (GTDB taxonomy): domain Bacteria; phylum Verrucomicrobiota; class Kiritimatiellia; order RFP12; family UBA1067; genus UBA1067. The sequence goes on along the minus strand of JAGDAE010000055.1, from coordinate 286 downwards.
CCCGGCAGATATTTCGCCGAGAGCTTGAGCGGTTTTTCGCCGGTGACCGGCAGCTTCCAGATTATCGGATGCCCCGGGCGCACGCCGAAAATCTTCGCGCCGTTGATGCGCGGAGCTTTGCCGGCGGGCGGGGTAAGGATGCCGAGCTGTTCGGGGGCGGGCTCGTCGATCGTCTCGGGTCTGGTTCCGTCCTTCATGAGGAAGAACGCGTTGCCCCAGTCGGCGTGGTCCATGCCGTCGCCGTCGCCGCCGTCGTCCACGAAAAGCTGCACTTCGTCGACGCCGG
>JAGDAE010000054.1 GCA_017959645.1 Kiritimatiellia bacterium | reverse complement strand
GTACGACGCGGTCACGATCTTCGGCGCGCTGCATCAGGAATCGCCGGAACAGATCGTCGATATCCTTAAACGCGCGAACCGCGCGCACAAGAAGGGCGCGACGATCCATATACTCGACATGATGACGGACGAGACTCGCGCGGCGCCGGCGTTTTCGGCGCTTTTCGCGCTGAACATGGCGCTGACGACCGAAAATGGATGGGTGTTTTCGGATTCCGATCTCAAGGGCTGGCTTGCGGAGGCCGGGTTCTCGTCCGGCGAGACCAGAGTAGCGCCGCCGCCGATGCCGCACTGGCTGGTGACGGCCGCAAAGTGAAACGGGGGCGGGCATGAAAGAAATCGTTTCGGTGTTTTTGGCCGGCGGGCCGGTGATGTGGCCGATTCTGGGGCTGTCGGTGGCAGGGCTCGCGATTCTGATCTGGAAGGCGCTCGAGCTGCGCTCGGGCGTCAAGAACGCGAAGGGGCTTGTCGTCGTATCGACTATCATCACCGCCGAACCGATGCTCGGCATTCTCGGTACGGTGACCGGGATAATGCGCACGTTCAGGGCGTTCGATTCGGCGTCCGGCGCGGCTAGCCCCATGGCGGCCACGGCCGGCATCGGCGAGGCGCTGATAACGACGGCGGCCGGGCTGATCGCCGCGCTCGTGCTGATTTTCCCCTACAACATGGTCAACTCCAAGGTCGGCGACTGACGGTGAAGTCCGGATCGAGAGCGGTGCGGCTCGAGATGACGCCGTTGATGGACGTCATGTTTCTCGTGCTGGTGTTTTTCATCTACTGCGTGTTCGACATGACGGTCCACCGCGGAGCCAAAGTCGATCTGCCGCAGGCGCCGGGGGCTTTGGAGACGGGCGAGCGTATTGTGATAACGATTCTTCCCGACGACACGCTCGAGCTCAACGGCGAGCGGCGCGCAAAGGAGGAGATTCTGTCCCGCATATCTGCGCTCGTGCGGACGGGGATGGAGTTTCCGGTGATCGTGTCCGGCGACCGCGTTTCGTCGCTCGGCGCCGGAATCGCGTTGCTCGCCGGCCTCAAGGAAATCGGCGTTGAGCATGTGAGTTTCCAGGTCGACGGAAAGGCGGCGGATTGAGGGTCGTCGCGTCGGTTTTGGGTTCGGTCGCTTTCCACGCCGCGCTCGTGCTGGCGTTTGCGGCGGGCATGGCGTCGCTCGGTCCGGTCGAGTTGGCGTCGCTGGATTTGTCCGCGATAGAGTTTTCGTTTTCGGAAACCGCCGGCGAACAGGAATCGTCCGTCGTGTCCGCGCAAGAGGAGATGCCGCAGATTCCTTCGCCCGAAATGGAGCTTCCGGCGCCGGAAACCGGCGACGAAGGGCCGGCTTGCGTTCCGCCGCCGGTTCCGGTCCGGAGCGCCGGCATGGTCCCCGAAGAAGTCGTTCCTGCGGTGGAGACCCCGCCTGTCCCGAGCGAGCCTGCGCAACCGGCGGTCGACGATGCGCCGGCGGCCGACCACGCCAAGATCGACGCTCCCGCCAGTCTTTTGAACACGATCTCTCCGGCGTATCCCCGCCAAGCGCGGCAGCGGGGCGAATCTGGCGATGTGGTTCTGGAGATTCTGGTCGGCAAGGACGGCCGTACGATTTCCGTATCGGTGGCGAGTTCAAGCGGTTGGCGCGATCTCGACGACGCGGCGGTCGCCGCCGCCAGAAAGGCGAGGTTCAATCCGGCAAAATCGGGCGGCGAGCCGGTCGAATCGCTCGTTCGTCTGCCGCTTTCTTTCGTGCTGAAATGAGAGATTGCTGTGAACCGCCGTCCGTCCGGCGACGTTGAAAAGGATATATGGACAGAAACGTTTTCATCTTTGCCGTTGCAGTCGCCGCCGTACTGGCTCCGGCGTATGCGCAGTCGACGAACGATGCCGTCGTCGCGGTTCTCGACAGGGTCGTAGTCGTTGGCGACGCGCTGTCGAAATACCGTCCCGAAAAAGTCGAAGGCGCGAGTTTCACACCGGTCGAGCCTGAGAAGTTGCCGACGGTTGTCGATTCCATCACCGAAGATTTCATAAGAGAGCACAATCCCACCGATCTTCACGACCTTCTCAGGTACGTGCCCGGCATCGAGACCGGCGGCAAATCGCTTCTCATTCGCCAGCCGGGAACGTTCTCGATTCGCGGAATGGGCGGCTCGGAGCCGGCTTTCGACGGGGTTGTTCCCGTCGGCAGCGGAGCGGGACTCTTCATGGATCCGTTTCTGATGGAGAGGGTGGAGATCGTCAAAGGTCCGATCGGTTCGCTTTCCGGCGGGGCGGGTGCGCAACAGAACAATTCCGGCGCGGGCGGGTCGGTGAATATGTATCTCAAAGGTGCCAATTTCAAGGGGGACGAGATCGGCTTTCAGGAAAACACTTCGGTCGGCAAGAATACCTGGCGCCAGCGCGGCATGGTCGACGCAAACGAAGTGGTGGCCGAGGACAGGTTCGCGTTCCGTGCAATCGGCACTTTCGACATCTATTCGCCGGCATATGTGAACACCGGGTCCCAGAAGGGGGCCGATCCGCGCCAATCGTATGCGCTTTCGCCGTCGTTCGTGGTCAAACCTGCCGAAAACGTCACAGTCGGGTTCAAGAGCATATTCCAGAAGACCGACCAGCCCAGCTACATCGGCGTGCCGGTGTGGCGCGGCAAACCGGCCGGCGGCTACGGTTGGTACGAATCTTCATGCCGCGAGGGCGACCGCTCGAAATACGATTCGATAATGCTCAACCCGTATGTCGACTGGCAGGTGACCGACGACTGGCTGCTCAAGTTCGGCGGCGCGTTCATGTTCAGCGACTGGCGGCAGACCACGCGCGAACCGTACATGAACAATGCGGAGCTCGCCGGTTTCTACCGCACCGGCGAGTGGCTTTCGGGGGAAAAGTACATGACATCGGGCTTTTCGTCGTCGAAGCGCATCAACCGCAACTACAACCTCTATGCGCGCTCGGTGTATTCGAACGAAGAGCTGCCTTTCGGATTCAGGAACAGTCTGGTCTTCCAGCCCGATTTCTACTATCGCGAGTCGACGTCGGGTTTCGGCGCGCCGGTTTCGCGCTATGGTGCCATGCTGCAGGATTCGCTCGGCTGGGGATGGGTGACGGTTCTGGGCGGCATAAGATACGACTATTTCGCCGAGAACCATCAAAGCGTGACGTCCACCGAAACCGTCCGCGCCGGCAGGGGGCGCAACGCCGTTTCTATTTCGCGCAAGGTCAGGACGGATTATTCGCATTGCGATGAGTTCGCTTTCTCCCCGCGAGGCGGGTTGACCGTGCAGCCGCTCGACTGGTTCGTCGTTTTCGGCAACATATCCCAGACCAGAACGCCTACGCTCGGCTTCCGTGACGCCGACGGTTCGCGGCCTACCGATCCTTGGACGGCGACCCAGTACGAGGGCGGTCTGAGAATACGTCCGGTCGGGAAGCTGTGGCTGTCGGGCTCGTTCTACCGTATCGAGCAGAAGAACACTCCGGTCGCCGAAACCGTCAACAACGACACCTACTATTTCTTCGAGGGCAGGAACCGTTCTCGCGGCGTCGAACTGTCCATGACCGGCGACATCACCG
>JAGDAE010000053.1 GCA_017959645.1 Kiritimatiellia bacterium | reverse complement strand
TTTGCCCGAATGCTGGTCGCAATATATTCGTATGAACGTAACGTCCTATACTGTGTGGTCTGCAAAGATAACAGTTTGTTATTCCAACAGCTGACCAGCAGTTTAGGCGTCGGAAAACTGTGACGGCGAAAGGGCTTGAATAATATGAATGATAAACGCTTGATAGCATTTCGTTGTGGTCGTGTTCGGCATTTGTATCTTGCTCGCGAGACACGGGATGCTGTTTCGCAGGAACATTCCCGTTGAAGATATGGAATGGATGTATCTTGTATGGAAATTCCGATGAAGATTCGCCATGATTTGTGCTTGATAAGAAAACGCATCGTCAAACAAAGGGTGATTGTCTGCAGGACATTTGCAGAAAGATGGGGTCGCATACCCAAGGGGTGTTTTGCTCTGAAAACATTTATGACTCGTTGAAATGATGACATAAATAGGAATCTGAAGAGTCTGGGTTTCGAGGGCGTAAAGGAGAACTAAAATGGGAAGTGGGAAAGGCGGGATTGAATGCGGTGGTGGTTGTCGCGCTGCCATCGCGACACGGTCAGCAGGGAGTGGAGCGGTTGCGGAGGGGGGCGAAATATGATACAATACGCGTCAAATGTTGCCGCAGATACTTGAATTCGCAATGCTGTTCGCTTTCGGATTTTCATGGCCTTTTGCGATCGCCCGCACGTTGCGCGCCAAACGCGTGGACGGAAAATCGCCTGCGTTCATGTTCATTGTCATTTTCGGCTACTGCTGCGGAATCGCCGCCCATCTTGCCGAGGGCTCCAAGCTGTGGCTGTGCTGGGTGTATCTCGCCGACATCGCGCTGGTGTCGACCGATTTCGCGCTCTATTTCCGCTATGCGCGCAAAGGAGGGGAGCGGTGAGACTGTTCGTCGCAAGCCACAATGCCCACAAACTGCGGGAGATCGCGCAGGTGCTTTCCGGTTTCGAGATTGCGGGGGACGATCCCGCAGGCGCGGAGGAGACGGCGTCCGATTTCGCCGGCAACGCGCTGATCAAAGTACGCGCAATAGCCGGCCGGCATCGGGGCGAGTGGTGCATGGCCGACGATTCCGGCCTTGAAGTGGCGTGTCTCGGCGGCGCGCCCGGGGTGCGCAGCGCGCGGTATGCGGGCGAGGAGGCGGACAGCGCGAAGAACAACGCGCTGCTTCTCGCGAACATGCAGGGAGCCGCCGACCGGCGCGCTAACTTCACGTGCACGATCGCTTTGGTCGATCCGGACGGCGCCGAACATGTCGTCACCGGCAAGTGCTTCGGCAAGATCGCGCTTTGCGCGTCGGGCGCAGGAGGGTTCGGATACGATCCGCTGTTCGTGCCGGACGGCGAGGAAAGATCGTTCGCCGAGATGCCGGCGGAGGCGAAAAGCGCGATATCCCACCGCGGCAGAGCGCTGGCCGAGGCCGCGAAACTGATCGCAAACGCATCCAAAGGAGGGGACTGAGATGAAACCCAAAACGATCGCTATGGCCGTTCTGCTGCCGCTGATCGGCGCGGCGGTCGGCTATTGCGCCGGCAGCCGGCCGAAAACCGGCGCAGACGCCAAGACGGAAGACAGAACAGAGGCGCGAGCGCGTCCGCGCGACAATGGCGAGCGCGCGAGCGCGAGAGCGTTGCGCGCGAGAATCGCGGAATTGGAAAGGAGAATTTCGGAGCTGACCGCCGGGGACGCGTCCGCAGAGGCCGTGGAGGAGACGCCGGTTCGCGAGCAGGTGCGGGGCGACCGGCCAGGATGGCGTCCGGACGCCGGCTTCCGCGAAAACATCGAGCGGATGAAGCGCGAAGACCCAGAGCGCTACGCGCAGACGACCAACTGGCTTGCGCGGATGCGCGGCGAGCGTCTCGACCGCGCCCAGTCGAAAATGGATTTTCTGTCGTCGATCGACATCTCGGGAATGTCCGAACGGGCTCGCGAGGTGCATGGGCGTCTGCAGGACATGATCGAGCGGCGCGAGGAGCTCGAGGCGCAGATGGCCGACGAGACGCTTGCCGACGACGAGCGCTGGGCGCTGTTCGGCGAGATGCGCGAGACCGACCGCGCGATAAGACGGCTGAACCGGGAGGAACGCGACAATCTCATAGCCGAGACCGTCAAGGCGGCGGGTCTGGACGGCGAGATGGCCGGCACGGTGGCGGATACTCTGCGCGACATAGTCGAGGCCACCGACAACGACTGGCCCGGCGGCCGCCGCGGTGGTCGCGGTTTCGGAGGTCCGCGCCCCGGGCGTGGAGAATAATTGCGTCAAAAAAACGAACAGGAGGGATACACACATGAAAAAGACGGCAATCGCGGCGCTCGCGCTCGCGGCATCGGCTTCGCTCTTTGCGATAGAGGACGAGACCGACGAAATGAACTGGGATCTGATCGGCGGATCGGTAAGCGGCTTCGAACACTTCAGAAAGTACTGCGAGGAGAATCCGGCGTTCAGGAAGAAACTCCTGAAGCTCCCCGAGCTCGACCCGATCGACGATCTCGTCGAGACGGTGTGGATAACCCCGCAGGCGTTCGCCGAAGACCCCGAGAACCAATGGGGGATGTACGGCGTCCAAAACGAGATGGTCATCGGCGGCATGAGCGGACACTGGTGCGGGTACACCGCCGCCAAGATCGACATTCCGGCCGACGGCTACTACCGGGTGTGGACGCGCCGTTGGCACAACCAGGGCCAGTGCGGGGCGTTCCAGGTGTCGATCTCCGACGCCGATCCCGACAAGGTCGTGCACGACACGTGGTCGGCGCGCTACGATTTCGCGGAGCTGGCGCGTTGGCGCAACTTCCTGCCGAACTACAAGGACTATCCGTCCGGCTGGCTGTGGGAGTCGTCCGGGGCCGTGCTGCTCAAGAAAGGCCGCGTGCGGATACAGATGAACGGCATGGTCCACGACGGACCCTACGACGCGCGCAACATTTCGGCGGTCGTGCTCACGCGCGATCCGTTCGGCGAGCCGGTCAGGCCCGAAGGCGAGGGCGCGGTGATCTACGGCGAGGCGAAACCGAGATCGGACGATCCGACGGCGCTGAAACTCTGGGCGCGCCGGCCGATGATCAGCGACGAGGCCTCGCGCCACCGTCCGCTGTGGCGCGAATGGAGGCGGGCGTTTTTCAAGGACTGTCGCGACGGCAAGATCGCCGGCGTCGAAGCCGGACGCTTCGCGGGCATGGCGTATTTCGACGAGGAGCACAACCTCATCGGCACGCCGGCCATGATCGACGAGGAGATCGCGAAGGACGCGGCGCTTCTCGCGGCGACGAAGGCCGACCGCTTCTATGCCAAGGTGGAAGGCGAGGATTTCGCGTGTCCGAACGGCGGCTGGGGCGGCGAGCGCAACTTCGACGCTTCGGGCAACGAGGTTCTCGCGAGCTACGCCGGCGGCGAAGTCGAGGCGCATGTCGATCTCGAGCTGCCGGAAGACGGCGAATACACGGTATGGATACGCTATCCGGAATACAAGGGCTCGCTCGCCAATTTCGCGTTTCGCGTCCTCGACGCCGACGGCGGGGTTCTCGCGGAGCGCGGAATCTCGGACGATCCCGATTTCAACGCTTCGTGCGAGGGCGAAAAGCAGTGGGTTCCGCTAAAGGCGTCGCTCAAGGCGGGGATCGCCCGTTTCCAGGTGTATTCGAACAATGGCGGGCCCAACCGCAAGCTCGACGCGATCATCGTGACGAACGACGCCGATTACAGTCCGTCCGAGTTCGGCATGGTGGCCCAACCGCCCGCGAAGGGAATCCAGATCTGGCGCAAGAGCGACCCGTGGACGGGCTTCGGACGCTTCGACGCTCCGGCGAAAGGCGAGAATCTCGACCGGTTCGGAGTCGATCTGCGCGAAGGCGAGGCGGCCACGCTTCTGCTGCTCGTGCGCAACAATACGAAGAAGCTCGCCGAGATCGTCCCCGAGATCAAGAACGACCGGTACGATCTCGTGCAATGGCGCGTGGGCGCGTTTTCGTACGCGTTCGCGTCCGGCTGGCAGCAGTGCCAGCTTCTGCAGCGCGACGCGCTTTTGGTCTCTCCCGGCGAGACCGGCGGCATCTGGCTGACGATCCGCGGCAAGACTGGCTTCGAAGGCGGCGAGATCGACATCGATCTCGGCGGCGCCACGTTCCGGCTCGACGTGGCGAAGGCGGCTCCTCTGCCGGCGACGACGCCGGTGCCGATCGTGTTCGGCTGGTCGGCCCCGCTCGGCAACATATCGAGCTGGGAGTTCTACCGCGACATAGGGCTCAACGCGATCAACGACACGCTGCTGCCGAAGTCGTTTCAGGACGAGTACGGGATAAAGCTCAACATCCACCTCAACGACGGCGATGTCAGCCCCGAACACATCGCCGCGCTCCGCAAGCAGCACGAGGATCTCGGGTTCGGGACGAAAGACTGGGCGTGGAGTTTCATGGACGAGCCCGGCGAATCCACCGCCGACTACTGGATCGATTGCGCCAAGAAGCTGCGCGAAGTCGATAAAGACATCCGCATCTGGGTGAATCCCGGCGAACTCTACGGCGGCGGAGCGGCGGCGGCATGCGCGCGCATCGCCGAGTACGCGAACATCTACTGTCCGTACGCCAACCATATCTGGAGCCAGGGCGCCGGAAACGAGGACTACCGGAAGGCGCTCAATCGCGAAGGGCCGAAGTTCGATCTGCTGCTCAGCTATACCACCCCGTGCTTCATGGAGAAGTCGCCGCATTCCGCCTACGAGATTCTCGGACTCGTCGATTTCTCGATACGGAACAAACTCGACGGAATCGTGTTCTTCGCGATGTCCCACTGCTTCCCGCACGTAAGTTCGTACTGGGACGACTGGAACAATTACGTTCCCGACCAGTGCATGAACGTCTATCCTGGCGCAAGGTACCGCACGATTTCGACCCGAAACGCCGAGGCGGTGCGCGAAGCGGTGCAGCGCTGGCGCGCGGCGAAGGCGAAAGAACTCTGAAGAAGGAGACGGCTACCGTATGACGAAAACGACTCGTGCCTGCCTTTGGGCCGTCCTCGCGGTTTCGGCCGCGTTCGCGAAAACCATGGAGCCAGACTGGGACGTCAATGTCTGGGAGGCGAAGACGCCAGTGCTCGCGACCCCGCCCGCCGAGGAGGGTTTCCGCGGACGCGTCGCGCCGCTCTCGCGCATCGCTCCGGCGAACGCGACCGGCGAAGAGTCGCGGTCGTGGAAGGGCGTTGCGTGGCGCAACGAGCGGGTGTATGCCCAGTTCGTCGTCTGGTCGAAATCAGGCGAGCGCCAGCTTCGCGCGGAGCCGGGCGATCTCGTCTCGGAGTCGGGCGCGAAGATTCCCGCATCGGCGGTAAAGGCCCGGATGGTGCGCTATGTGCGCTCCGAGCTTACGGTCGAGGGCAGGGAAATATTCCCCGAAGAGTTCGTGGCCGAGCTGTCAGACGACCCGTCGACGACCGATACCGGCTGGCTCGACATGCCGGAGAACGGCTTTCGTCCGGTATGGGTGACGATCCACGTTCCGAAATACATCCCCGCCGGGGTGTATTCGGGTCCGCTGACGGTGCGCGCGGCCGGCGACCGCAAGGTCGTCTTCGATCTCGAGCTGGACGTCCGCGACATGACGCTTCCCGACCCGAAAGACTGGAAGTTCCATTTCGACGTCTGGCAGCATCCGTGGGCGGTCGCGCGCTACCACCATGTGGAGCCATTCTCCGAAGACCACTACCGCGTGATGCGTCCGCTCATGGAGGAGCTTGCCGCGACCGGGCAGAAGGTGATAACCACAACGCCGATCGATCTCGCGCACGGACACCAGAATTTCGACGCCTACAGGACGATGATCGAGCACGTGAAAAATCCGGACGGCTCGTGGACGTTCGACTATTCGATCTTCGATTCGTACGTCGAATACGCGCTTTCGTGCGGAATCGGCCCCAAGATCGTCTGCTACCAGATGACGCCGCGCGGCAACATCGGCTGGTACAAAGACGGAGCCACCGGCGACAAGGTTTCGTTCGAGATGGATGCGCTTTCGCCCGGATACGAGGCTTTCTGGGGGCCGTTCCTCGCCGATTTCCAGAAGCACCTCGAAGCGAAGGGATGGGTTGGCGAAACGTACATCGGCATGGACGAGCGCAGCATCGAGGAGATTCGCGCCACCTACGATCTTGTGCGCCGCTATTCGCCGAAACTGAAGATCGAGATGGCCGGCGACCACAATCCGAAATACTACGAGGGAGTAGAGGTGGAATCCTACGCGCAGTCGCTGCAGCCGATGACCGACGAGTTTATCGCCGACATCCCGTCCAGAAGGGCGAAGGGCTTTCTGACCACGTTCTACGTTTGCTGCACTCCGTGCCAGCCGAACACTTTCGTCACCAGCCCGGTCGAAGAGTCCCGCTGGCTCGGCCTCTACGCCGCCGCCAAGGGCTTCGACGGAATGCTGCGCTGGTCGGTGTGGAACTGGCCGCGCGATCCGCTGTTCGATTCGTCGTATCTCGGCATGTACGGACGCTACGGATGGACCCCGGGCGACGCGTTCATTCTCTATCCCAACGGACGCACCTCGCTCAGGTGGGACATGTTGCGCGAGTCGATCGAGAACTTCGAGAAGATCCGCATTCTGCGCGAGAGCGGCAGAATGACGCCGGAGCTGGAATCGGCGCTCGGCAAAATAGACTACAAGGCGACCGCGACCTGCGAAAAGCCGGCCTGTGCGTACGATGCGGAAGCCAGAGCGGTCGAGGACGCGATCGACGCCGCTTCGCGCTGATCCAAGGATGCACGCCACCATAGCCGACGTGATCGCCGACACGGCGCAGAATTCCATCGAGGCTGGCGCCTCGAAGATCGAGCTTTCGCTTGTCGAGGACGGGAAGGAGATCTCGGTCGGCATTTCCGACAACGGCAAGGGCATGGACGAAGCGACGAAGCGCCGGGCGTTCGATCCTTTCTACACCGAGCCGGGAAAGCACGACAAGCGCAAGGTAGGCCTCGGCCTGCCGATTCTCAAGCAGATATGCGAGGAATGCGGCGGTTCCCTTTCGCTGGACAGCGAAAAAGGCGTCGGCACTTCGCTGAAATACCGCTTCGACGCGAAGAATATCGATTTGCCGCCGATGGGCGACATAGCCAAAATGGCGATGTCGCTGATGAACTATCCGGGGAATTTCGAACTCGTTTTCACCCACAAAAAGGGGCAGGACGGGTACACGGTTTCGCGCAGCGAGCTTTCCGACGCGGTCGGCGGGCTGGAATCGGTCGAAGGGCTGTCGCTCGCCGGGGAGTTCCTCGAAAGCCAAGAGGCCGCACTGGACGGAACGGCGTGAAACTGCTGCTGAAAGACATCGAAGTCGAGTGCGTGATCGGCGATCGGCCTGACGAGCGGAATCGCCGGCAGCGTCTTTTGGTCGAAGTCGAAATCGAAGTTTCCGGCGAGGCCGCCTCGAGCGACTGTCTCGAAGACACCGTCGACTACGCGGCGCTGGCGGAAAAGATCCGCGCCGCTCTTGTCGCCGCCGAATGCCGGATGATCGAGCGCGCGGCGAAGATCGCGTATTGCGTCTGCGTCGCCGAGCGCGGAGTAAGACGCGCGGTCGCGAAGGTTTCGAAATCGCGCGCGGCGGAAGGCATCGGCGCCGCCGTCGCCGTATATCCCGGCTGACGGGATGGCCCGTCCCGCCGGCGGCCCGGCGCCCGCGCACGGGCAAAATATGATATAATACGCGCAAATGCGAATTGTGTTCATGGGTTCTTCTCCGGCGTCGGCCGTATGCCTGCGCGCGATAATGCGCGAACGGGAATTGGAAGTGGCCGGCGTCGTCAGCCAGCCAGACCGTCCGGTCGGGCGCGGCAAGGTCGTCACGCCGTGTCCGTTGAAGGCGTTCGCGGTCGAGAGCGGAATAACCGAGATCATCACGCCCGAGGATGTCAATACCTGCGAATCGCTCGAGCGCATACGCGCTTGGCGGCCGGACGCTATCGCGGTGGTGGCGTTCGGGCAGTTTCTGAAGAAGCCGCTGCTCGATCTGCCGCCGCTCGGGTGCTTCAACTGCCATTTTTCGCTGTTGCCGAAGTATCGCGGCGCGTCGCCGGTCGTGGCGGCGATAGCGGCCGGCGACAAGCTTACCGGCGTAAGCGTAATCAAGATGGGAATCGGGATGGATGACGGGCCGGTTCTGCTGCAGAGCTACGAGCCGATCTATTCGGACGCGACCGGCGGGTCGCTCATGGACACTCTCGCGGTCGCGGGCGGCGTAACGCTCGCAAAGGCGCTCCGTCTTCTCGCGGCGGGCAAACTCGGCGACGGCGTCAAGCAGCACGGCGAAGACGCGACGTTTGCGCGCAAGCTCAGGAAAACCGACGGCGCGATCGCCTGGAGCGACCCGGTTCTGACGATCGAGCGCAAGATCCGCGCGTATCTGCCGTGGCCCGGATGCCACACGTTTCTGCCGGCGCGTCTGCGCAAGAAGGGGAATTCCGGACGCGTCTCCATCGGCGCGGCGAGGATAGTAAGCTGTCTCGAGCCGGAGTGGAAAGACGCCGAACCGGGAACGGTTCTCGCGTGCGGCCGCGAAGGACCGACGGTAAAATGCCTCGACACCGCGATTGTTCTAACCAAACTGAAACCGGAGGGAGGGTCGATGATGGACGGCGGCGCGTTTCTGCGCGGACGTCCTATCGTTCCGCTCTCCGACAAATTCGAAAACCAATGAACGAATCGGACACCTCCCGCCATTTTCTCAGGCAATGGATCGAAAAAGACGTCGCCGACGGCAAAACCGGCGGCAAAGTGGTTACCCGCTTCCCGCCTGAACCGAACGGATATATCCACATCGGCCACGCCAAGGCCGTTTGCGTGGATTTCGGAATGGCCGAGCTTTTCGGCGGCGAGTGCCATCTTAGGCTCGACGACACCAACCCGGCGAAGGAATCTGACGAATACGCCGAGAACATCAAGAAAGACATCAACTGGCTCGGATTCAAATGGTCCGGGGAGGGAGATTCCGGCGAACCGGGGTTCTACAACGCCTCCAACATGTTCGACGCCATGTACGAGATCGCCGAGAATCTGATAAAGGCGGGCCAGGCGTACTGCTGCAATCTCACGCAGGACGAGTGGACGGAGTACCGCGGGGTTCCCGAGAAGCCGGGCAGGCCCAGTCCGTCGCGCGATACCGCCCCGGAGCGCAATCTGAAGATATTCCGAGAGATGCGCGAAGGCAAATATGCCGACGGGGAATGGTGCCTGCGGGCGAAGATCGACATGGCTTCGCCGAACATCCACTTCCGCGACCCGGTGATCTACCGCATCCGCCATGTCGCCCACTACCATCTCGGCGACAAGTGGTGCGTCTATCCGATGTACGACTTTGCCCACCCGATCGAGGATGCGCTCGAGGGCGTCACGCATTCGATGTGCACGCTCGAGTTCGAGGTCCACCGTCCGCTTTACGACTGGGTGGTCGACCGTCTCGACGAGATGGGGATGCTGCCGGTGCGCAACGGAGTCAAGATACGCACGCAGCAGCGCGAGTTCGCGCGGCTCAAC
>JAGDAE010000008.1 GCA_017959645.1 Kiritimatiellia bacterium | reverse complement strand
TCGAGCGAGAGCATGCGCGCTTCGAACGCACCCTGCCGGGTCATGCGCCGCTTGCGTTCACGGTCGCGTTCGCGCTTCATCGCGCGGTCGAAATCCGTCATCTCGCACCTCCCTTCGCGTTGCGGACGATGAAGCGTCCCAGCCGCTTGTTGAGCGTTGCGCCACGGTTGCGCACGTCTTCCCCGGACCGTATCTCGGCGTAGAATTTCTCCAGTTCCCTGCGCAGCACCTCGTCGGGAATCTCCCGCTCGAACTGCCTCCAGCGCCGGACGCTGCCGTAGTCGCCGGTCAGCGCCAGGCAGATCGTCACGGTCGAATAGGAACTGTCGTAGAACGCGTAGACCCACTCGTCCGTCTCCAAGTGCGATTTCACGTCGGACACGAAACGGCGGACCTGCTCGCGCAGTTCCCCTTTCCCCCGGACCCCCTTTTCCAACGGAACGGAACGGGTGGTATTATTATATATATTATTAATATTAATATCCCGTTCCGTTAGGTTCTCCCTTCTTCTTTTTTCGTCCCCTCCGGAAACGGAACGGATCGGATCGGAACGGAACGGATTGCATTTGCCGTCCATGTGCGTTTTCTCCTGTTGCCGCTTGGCGACAGGCCGGAACCGGTCATCGGCCCCGAAAGAAACCCCGCGCCTTGCGAACGCGGGAATTATGAGGCAATGTCGGCGAAAGGCCGACAATTTTCTTTTTTGTCGGCTATTTGTCGGTCATTTTTCGAGCGATATCGGCAGATACGGCGGCGAAATCGCGTGTTTTCATCTAGATATAAAATTGTCGGTCATTGTCGGCGAAAAGCCGACAATACGCGGCGGAATCAAGAAAAGGAAAAACGAGACGGGGCTCCCGGCCGCCGGGCGCGCGAAGAACCGGACATGAGATGCGAGATCCGGGAAGCGGCTGCGGGCGCAAAACACGGGATGTCGGGCGCGTCTTCCGCTTTTTGGCGGGGTGCGCCAGGGGGCAATCCGCGAGCCGCTTTCTCTACAAGTGCTGCCACGCGCACGAAGCGGAATTTTGCGGCTGTCTGGGAAAATGCGACACCAAGGTTGGCGACTTGAAGTTCAATGCGATTCGCAGAGCGGCATGAGTGCGGATTGTAGCATTGAAATCGTGTAGACAACCCGCCAAGGCAGGGATGTTCCAGTCTGAAAATATCCGGCCCGCATGCATGCGAAATATGATATAATACGTTTTCGTATGCCGAAGGAAGGATTGATTTGTCACGAAAGGCAGTGCAACATGAATAGAATTGCGGCGGCGTTCGCGCTCGCCATGCTGTCGTTCGCCGCCGTGGCGAAGGACAAGGACGTGGTCGTCTGCGAAACCTGCAAAGACTCCGGAGAAATCAAGGAGACCTGCAAACTGTGCAGGGGTACGAAGTACGTATGGAAGTGCAACAAGCCAGATACGACTTCCAGGCGAGGCAGGATCGTCGTGCACGACTGGGAGGAGGAGCAGAACGCGCGGGCCAACGAAAAGGGAAGCGAATTCTGCGGATACGGCAGTACCTACAAACCGATCCACAAGGCGTGCAAGGGCACGCGAAAGCGCATGAGCTGCCCCGGCTGCGCGGCGGGCAAGTCGAAGAGCAAGTCAACCGGCAAGGTGTCGGTTCCGTGTCCGGACTGCGACGGCAAGGGGCATCTGAAGACGACGTACTATCTCGTCAGGGATTCGCGCTGGATCTCGCCGGAAGAGAAGGAGTACGTGTTCGAGAAGATGGACAAGCCGGGGACGGGTCCGGACAAGCGCGTGCGGCCTAACGTGTTCAAGCGCAAGATGACCGGCGAGCAGCTCGAGGATTTCAAGGTCATCAACCAGGACGGGAAGGCGTTTACGTCGCTGGATGAGCTCAAGGAGTTCATTAAGAACAACAAGACGCGTATCGTGACGAATCCGACGGCGTTCCGCGACGGGGTCGACGAGACCGGGCGCCGCAAGCCGGCGCAGAAGGCGCCGGAGATGAGCGAAGAGGAGTTTCAGCTTCAGATGGAGGCCGACGAGGCCGACATGGAGGAGACATTCAGGAGGAAATACGGCGGACAAGCCGACGAATAAGCGAGGAGAGAACATGAAGACGAAAGCATTGGCACTGGCGGCTGCGACCGCCGTCTCTTGGGCATCCGCGGCCGGCGCCGGCGAAGTCGCGGCGGTTTCGCCAGACGGGCGCAACGAGATACGGCTCTACGACGAGCCCGCGGTCGCCTACGCGGTGTTCCGCGACGGCGTCGCCACGGTCGCTAGATCGGAAATCGGGATGATGTTCGACGGGCGCTGCCTCGTCGCCGGCGCGAAGATCGCCTCGGTCGATCGCCGCAAGACCGGAGGCTCGGCGAAATGCGCCCTCTACAAGAAGAGCGAAATTCCGCTCGCCGCCAACGAGACGGTCGCGGATTTCGGCGATTTCTCGATTCGCCTCGCCGCGCGCGACGACGGCGTCGCGTATCGCTTCGAGACGCGCGTCGAAGGCAGGGTGAAGGTCGACGCCGAGCGGGCGATCGTCACGATACCCGATGCGGAAGCGAAGGTATGGAGCTGCTTCACCGACCGGATCGGATGCGAAGAGACGGTTCCCGAGACGTACAAGGCCGGCGAGATCGACTGGCGCGGAAGGGTGGCGTATCTGCCGTTCGTCTATTCGACCGGCGGCAAGTGCGTCGCGGTCGTGGAGTCCGACGTGCACGGATATCCGGTATGGAATCTCGCCGCGGGCGAAAACGCGCCGGGGTCGACGGAGGTTTCGCTGGCGTCGAAGTTCGCGAAATCGGGATACGGCGACGGTTCGGTTCTCGCCGAGACCGACGGCACGCGCACGTTTCCGTGGAGGGCGTTCGTGCTCGCCGACAAGCCGTCCGAACTCTGCGAAAACGATCTGGTGTGGGCGCTGGCGACGCCGGCGGCCGAAAGCGACTGGTCGTGGATAAAGCCGGGCAAGGTGGCGTGGGACTGGTGGAACGACTTCAATTTCGGAGGTGGCGAGGAGGGACACAACACGGCCGGCTACCGCCACTATGTCGATTTCGCCGCCGCGAACGGCATTGAATACGTGATTCTGGACGACGGCTGGCGGGGCGACACGATCTGGGAATACAACCCCGACGTCGACGTGCCGGGGATAATCGAATACGCCAAAGAGCGCGGGGTCGGGATAATTCTTTGGATGCACTGGGATTTCGTGCGCGGGCAGGAGCAGAAGATCGCCGAACACTACGCCAAGGTCGGCGCCAAGGGCTTCAAGGTCGATTTCATGGACCGGGGCGACGATCTCGTGGCCGACTTCCTCGAGAAGTTCGCCGCCGAATGCGCGAAATGCAAGATGCTCGTCGACTACCACGGCGTGTACCGTCCGGTTGGTCTGAACCGCACCTGGCCGAACATACTCAACTACGAGGGAATACACGGTCTCGAGCAGATGAAGTGGTTCGGCGGCTACGATTTCATGGCCAACGACGTAAGGCAGTTTTTTCTGCGCTTCACGGCCGGGCAGGCGGACTATACGCCCGGCGCGATGAAGAACTATCCGATCGGGCAGTACGGCGGCGACTGGCACGTGCCCGGTTCGATTGGCACGCGTTGCCGCCAGATGGCGCTGATGTCGCTCTATTTCGCGCCGCTCCAGATGATGTGCGACACGCCGATGCACTACGAGGCCGAGAGCGAATGCGCGTCCTACATGGCGAAGATACCCGTGGTGTGGGAGAAGACCGTCGCGCTCGGCGGCTGCCCCGACACGATGGCGGCGGTGGCGCGCAAGGCGGCCGGCGACGTCTGGTATGCCGCCGGAATCACCAATGCCGACGCGCGCGATTTTTCGTTCAAGACGTGTTTTCTCGGCGGAGGAGAGTGGACGGCGGAGATCTTCCGCGACGCGGGCGACTGCGACGAGGCGCCGCAGAAATACGTGCACGAGACCGTGAAGATCGAGTCCGGCGCGGAAATGAGTTTCCACATGGCCAAAGGCGGCGGCTTCACGGTCCGCTTTTCGAAGTAAAAACACAGCAAGGACGGATACGCGATGAGAAAGATACTGGTTGCGGCGGCGGCGATGGCGGCGCTTTGGGCGCAGGCTGTCGTCAATGAGGATCCGAGGTTCAAGGTGAGCGCCGCGGGGGACGATGTGGCGGTGTTCGAGGCGCGGGTGTCGAAAAATCCGATAAACCGCATCTGGCCGGGGAAGCAGCGCGACGTCGGACAGAGCGAAATCGCCGGCTGGTGCCAGATATTCTCAAGCAAGGCGGTCGATCTCGAAGTCAGAATCGAGCGCGATTTCAGGGATGTCCTGGTCCGTCCGCTTTCGAAAGGGGTAAAGCCGGTCCGTTTCGGGCGCACGCTTCGCCTCACGCTGCCGGGCCCCGGACAGTACAGCATCGAGACTGACGGCCACCACGAGCCGCTTGTCATATTCGTGAACCCGAAGGGAGAGCTCAAGCCGCGCAGGGGCAACAAGGTAAAGCGCCTCGGCAAGGGCGTGCACAGGCTCGGCAGGGTCGAGCTCGGCAGCAACGAGACGCTGTATCTCGAGGAGGGGGCGGTGCTGGAGGGCAGCGTCTTCGCGCTGAACGCCGAGAACGTCGAGGTCATCGGCTACGGAGTGATCGACGGCAGCGAAATCGAGCGCACCGGCGTAAAGGGCATAGGCGAAGAGGATCCGGCCAACCCGTACGTCGGGCACGGCGGCGGCTCGGCCGTTCCGTATGTCGAAGGCCGGCAGCTGCCGGAAGACCGCGAGGGCTTTCTCGCCGTTCTCGACGATACCGAGTCGCAGGACGGAGGAATGCGCTTCTATCGCTCGCGCGGCATCAGGATCGAGGGCGTCACGGTAAGGGATTCCGCTCTCTGGGCGATCGCGCTCGGCAATTGCGAGGACGTCGAGATCGACAACGTCAAGACGATCGGGCAGTGGCGCTACAACGCCGACGGCATCGATTTCTGCAACTGCCGCAAGGTGCGGTTGTCGAATTCGTTCTTGCGCAATTTCGACGACGGCATAGTGATAAAGGGCATACCCGGCTTCGATGCGTGGAACAACGAAGACTATCTCGTCGAGAACTGCGTCGTGTGGTCGGACTGGGGCAGGTCGCTTGAAATCGGGGCCGAGACCTGTGCGCCGGAATACAAGGACATAACGTTCAGAAACTGCGACGTCATACACGCTTCGGCCGTCGCGCTCGACATACAGCACCATAACTGGGCGTACATCCACGACATCAGGTTCGAGGACATTCGGTGCGAATTCTCCAAGTACCACGAGGCGGAGGTGTTCCAGCAAAACGACGATCAGCAGTATGCGAATCCGAATCCCGCCCCGCAGCCGCTGCTCGTGCAAATACCGATGTGGGACTTCTGGCACTTCACGAAAAATCTCGCCCATGGCAGCGTGCGCGATGTCGTCTTCAAGGATATCAAGGTGCTGACCGACGATTTTTCGGTCGGAGCGCCGAAGTGCGACATTCGCGGGCTTACGCCGTCCAACATGGTCTCAAACGTGGTTTTCGACAACTTCACGATCGACGGCAGGCCGTTCTCGCCAGAGATCTCCACCAACGAGTTCACTTCGGGAATCGTGGTCAAGACCAGAGAGGTCGAGTACCCCGAATTCAAGGTCGTCGTCGATTTCGAGAACAAGGCGGCGATGGACGATTTCAGGTACCACATGTGGAAGATGGGCGCGTTCGGGGCGACGATCGAGGTCGCGCCGCATCAGTATCCGGTCTCGGACGACACCGACGAGAAGTTTCGCCTGAAGGTCGAGGGCAGAAAGGCGTGGATATCCGGCAAGAGCGAGTTGGCCGTCAACCACGGCATCTACGAGCTTCTTTCGAGAATGGGGTGCGACTGGGTGATGCCCGGCAGGCGCGGCGAGGTGATTCCCCGAAGGGAAGACCCGAAAATCGACGATTGCGACATCGAGCAGGCGCCGAGTTTCATTATGCGCGGGCCGTGGTACACGGGCGGATTCGGCGTGATGACGTGGACCGAGTGGGGCGAGCACGACCAGTGGAAATACCGCAAGAAACTGCAAGGCGGCTGGGGCACCCACCATCCTCTGTTCATGGACGGAGGCCACATGTGGGACCAGATCATAATGAAATACAAGGATGTTTTCGACGAGCATCCCGAGTATCTCGCGCTCGTGCGCCAGCCCGACGGAACGTACAAGCGCTCGTGGCCGCAGGTCGACACCTCCAATCCGGACGTCGTCAAGCTCTTCGAGCGCTTCATACGCGAGACTTTCGAGGAGCGCGGCTGGCCGAAGGACAAGGCGGTGTGCATCGGCGTGGGGCCGGCCGACGGGGCGGGATTCTCCGAATCCGCCGAGGCCAGGTCCGAAGCTTCGGGCAGGATCGACCCGATGTCGGGCCTCGAAGACCAGACCGACACGCTCGTTCTCTTGTGCAACCGCATTCTCGACGATATCGGCGAGGAGTTCCCGAATCTGCTTCTCGGCTGGTACCTCTATTCGGTACATGCCGATTTCCCGGCGCGCTACAAGCCCAACCCGAGAATATCGATCATAATCGCCGACATCTCGTATTCGCGCATGCACGCGACCGGCGAGGCGGTTCCGTCGAGACGGTTCTACCAGGGAATAATGGACAAGTGGTCGGAGACGCCGAATCTCAAGTTCTTCCGCGGATACAACTGGAACCTGGCGGAAAGCTTTCTGCCGTACTCGAAACTGAAGATATGGGAGCACGACATACCGATGTACCACGCGATGAACGTACAGGGCGTCGGCAACGAAGAGGAGGTCAGCTGGGCGACGATGGGCCCGTCGAACTACTACGAGGCCGATCTGCTGTGGAACGTCAAGAGCGACATGCGCTCTTCGCTGGCGAAGTACTGCCGCAACGCTTTCGGCAAGGGGGCCAAGTACATGGAAGACTACTACCTGCGGCTCACCGAACGCCAGAGCGCGGCCAGGGAAGAGGCCGGCAGCTTCTTCTCGTTCCATCTCGTCTACGACCGCCTTTTCGTGGACGAGGCCAAACGGCTTTTCGACCGCGCGTACCTGGCCGCCAAACTCCCCGAGGAGAAAGAGCGCATCCTCTACGCGCGCTTTCCGCTCGACCAGCTCGGCGAATATCTCGAGATGCGCGAGCTGCAGTTCGGCTGCCGTTTCGCCGAAGCGAACGCGCTTCTCGATTCGATGATCGCCAGGCGCGAGGAGATATACGGCGAGCACTACCACTGGGTTTCGCACGCGGCGATGAGGATGCTGAACTACTTCTTCCGCTCTCCGCTGCAGGAGGCGGTCAAGTATTCGACCGTTCCGTACAAGACGCTGTACAACATCCCCGACGAGCTTACGACCGTCTTCGACCCGTACGGCCGGGGAGTGGAGATGGGCTATGCCGACGGGGACCTCAACGACGCGAACTGGCTCAAGACGAAGACCTACACGATGCCCTGGGCGGCGCAGGGGATCTCGAGCCTGATCAACTGCAGCGTCTGGTACCGGATACGCCTGCCCAAGATGCCCGACGGTCCGGTCGGGCTTCTCGTGGGCGGATGCGATTCGATCGCGCGGGTTTTCGTCAATGGCGGCTACGTCGGCGAGGGCCACGGCTATACCCAGCCGTTCGCGTTCGACCTGACCGATTTCATCCGTCCGGGCGAGGGCAACTTCCTCGCGATCGAGATTCGCCGCAACGGGCTTTCCGAACTCGGAACCGGCGGCATACTGTATCCGTCGTTCGTATTCACCGGCCCGCGCCTCGAACAGCGCGCGCCGACGATAGACGATTCGATACGGCTTCTGCCCGGAGGCGCAATTGCGCCGGCGAATTGAAATGAAGTGGAAGAAATGGTCGGAGCGGAGGGATTTGAACCCTCGGCCTTTTGCTCCCGAAGCAAACGCGCTACCAGGCTGCGCTACGCTCCGACCCGGGAATTTCCCTTTTGGAGGGAAAACGGGAGATAGTATACTATTTTCCGTCCACGAAGTCAATGGGGTGGCGGGAAAAACATCGAGATGAACCGCATACTGTTCGAGCGCAGCGAAATCGACGGTGGCGTGGCCAGATTCGGCGGCGCGCGGGCGCGGCATGTGATCGACGTTCTGCACGGCGAGGTCGGCCAGACGCTCAAGACCGGCGAAATAGACGGCCCCGTCGGCGTCTCGCGGATAATCTCCGTCGGCGACGGCGAGGTCGCCGTCGAGATCTGCCATTGCGAAGAGGCGCTTGCGTCGTGGTTCGATCTCGTTCTCGCGCCGCCGCGTCCGCGCGCGATGAAGCGTCTGCTCCCGCAGCTCGCCTCGCTCGGCGTCGGCAGGATTGTGCTCGTCGGCGCGAAGAAGGTGGAGAAGGACTTCTGGGGCGCGACGCTGCTCAAAGAGGAGAATTGGCGGCCGCTGTTCGTCGACGGGCTCATGCAGGCGGGAACGACCGAGATGCCGGCGCTCGAGACGCGCAGGAATTTCGCGCGGTTCGTGCGCGAAGAACTGGACGCGATGTTTCCGAGCGCCAACCGCGTCGTCGCGCATCCGTATTGCGGGGGCGCACCGGCGGCGGAGCGGCGCGCGGGCAGGCTTCTTTTGGCGGTCGGGCCCGAAGGCGGCTGGACCGATGCGGAGCTGGAGCTTCTCGAGGAGCGCGGGTTTTCGCGCTTCTCTCTCGGAAAGAGGATTTTGAAAACAGACACGGCGGTGATCGCACTCGCCGCAAAACTAAACAAGGAGGAACAACAATGAAGAAACTGATATTGGCGATTGCGGTCTCGGCCGTCGCCGCCGGCTTCTGCCGCGCTTCCTGCGCCTGCCGCGAGTCCGGAACGTCGTACGTCAAAGACGCGACGAGGCCCTACATCGAAAGCGGCGAGCTGCCCGGCGCGATAAGCGTCGTCTACAATGACGGAGTGCAGGAGACTGCGGCGATTGGCTACGCCGACGTAGCGGCCAAACGCGAGATAAAGATGGACGATGCGTTCATGCAGTGTTCGCAGACGAAGGGATTCTGCGGGGTCACGGTCGCCAAACTCGTCGAGGATGGCGTGATATCGCTCGACGATCCCGTCTCCAAATACCTGCCCGAGTTCGCGGAACTGTGGGTTCTCAAGAGCGACGCCGACGGCGTGCGCACGCTCGAGAAGGCGAAGAACGTCCTCACGGTCAGGATGTGCCTCAACCATACCGGCGGCTTCCCGTTCGAG
The DNA here is from genome assembly GCA_017959645.1 of Kiritimatiellia bacterium. Classification (GTDB taxonomy): domain Bacteria; phylum Verrucomicrobiota; class Kiritimatiellia; order RFP12; family UBA1067; genus UBA1067. Next base: position 5,136 of record JAGDAE010000008.1, on the reverse strand, counting down.
CTGCCCGGCAAGAACTTCACGATTCCCGGCGGCGGATGGTCGGGCGGCATGCCGCTTAGGATCGTCGCCGCTTCGGCGGCGGCCCAGCCGATCCTCTTCGAGCCAGGCACGGCCGAACAGTACTCCAACACGGGTATCGACATCGGCGCGGCGGTCGTCGAGGCCGCGACCGGCATGAAGTGGGAGGATTATCTCAAGAAGAACGTGCTCGATCCGCTCTGGATGTACGACACCACGTTCTGGCCGACCGACGCGCAGCTCGCGCACCAGATCGAAATGTACGACTGCCGCGAGAACGCCCCGGCCGAGTGGAAAAGCTGCGAGGGCTGGCAGCAGCGTCCCTACAACGACGGCCACGTCTTCGCTTCGGCCGGCGCCGGACTGTGGACGACCGCGAACGACCAGCTCAAGTTCTACAAAATGCTGATGAACCTCGGCGTCGGCGACAACGGCGTGCGCATTCTCAAGGAGGAGACCGTCAAGTCGATTCTCGCGACTTCCACCCGTCCTGCCGGAATGGGCGGCTATTCGCTCGGACTCTGGACCGACGAGGCGAACGGCTGGTTCGGCCACGGCGGCGCCTGGGGCACCAACTGCTCGATCAACTGGAAGACCCGGCAGCTGAAGATGTGGATAGTCCAGCTTACCGGCGGGCCGCGTCCGTGGGATGCCAAGGTCAACGAGGCCCAGGATGCGTTTCTCAACGCCAAGACCGACAATTCCGACTCGGATGCGTACACTGGGCGCATGAACTGACGGATGACCGATTTCTCGACTCTTCTGAATCCGGAGCAGTGCGCGGCCGCGACCGCCGGCGACGGACCAATCCTCGTGCTCGCTGCGGCGGGCACGGGGAAGACCCGGACTCTCGTGCACCGCGTCGCCTTTCTGCTCGAGAGGGGGATTCCGGCCGAACGCATACTGCTTCTGACCTTCACCAACCGCGCGGCGCGCGAAATGATTGAACGCGCCGAGTGCGTTTCCGGCGGCGCGGTGTCGGCCATATGGTCGGGAACCTTCCATTCGGTGTGCGCGCGGCTCCTGCGCCGTTACGGCTCGTCGATCGGCTACCGGCCGGATTTTAGGATAATCGACGACGACGACCAGAAGAAGCTCGTCGGCGAGATAATCAAATCGTCGGTCGATAATCCCAAGGATTTTCCGAAGAAAGAGATCGTCGCCAAGATCATTTCGGAGGCGGCGAACGAATCGCGCAGCGTCGAGACGGTCGCTTCGCGCTGGCAGACGAAGACGGCGGGGATAGACGCGGACAAGATCGGCGAGATAGCCGGAAAATACGCGCTCCGGAAACGCGAGCTCGGGGCCATGGATTTCGACGATCTGCTCGTCAACGCCCTCGCCATGCTCAAGACCGACGGTCGCGTGCGCGAAATGCTGCAGGAGCATTTTCTGCACATTCTTGTCGACGAGTACCAGGATACCAACGGCCTGCAGGCCGAGTTCACCGACATCCTCGCGGCGAAGCACCGCAACATAATGGCGGTCGGGGACGATTTCCAGTGCATCTACACGTGGCGCGGGGCGCAGATCGAGAACATAATGGAGTTTCCGAAGCGCTGGAGCGGCTGCCGCATAGTCAAGCTCGAGCGAAACTACCGGTCGGTTCCTGGGGTCCTCGACGTGGCCAATGTCGTCATGCGCGACGCCGCCGGGCAGTTCGAAAAGCGGCTTCGCCCGATCCGCTCCGGCGAAGACATGCCCGTGGTCTGCAAGGTCTACGATAGCAAGGCCCAGTCGCTCGAGACGGTGAAGACGATATGCGAGATGCGCTCGCGCGGCTACCGCTACGGCGACATGGCGGTTCTCTACCGCAGCCACTACCAGTCGATCGACATCCAGATGACCATGGCGCGGATGAAGATACCTTTCCGCATAACCTCCGGCGTCGGCGTCTTCGAGCAGATCCACACCAAGGACGTGCTCGCGTATCTGCGGCTTCTGGTCGACCCGTGCGACGAACTGTCGTTTCTCAGATTCGTTTCGCTGCTGCCCGGAGTCGGCGCCGCGAGCGCGAAAAAATACTGGCAGAAGCTCGGCGGGCGTTTCGACGGCAAACTCGCCGCCCAGCGCGAACAGCTCGGCTCGATGCTCGGCGCGAAGGCGCGTCCGCTATGGCCCGCCGTATCCAAATGCTTCGAAACCGCGGTTTCGCGCCTTGCCGCTGGCGAAAACGGGGCGCTGGTCGCTGATTTCGCCGACATGTTCTATGCGGACCGCCTGGAGTCCGCCTGGGAGCCGGAAGAAGCCGAGAGCCGTCTCGACGACATCAAGGAACTGGCCTCCCAGATCGCCGGCGCGGAAAACGGGCTCGAGGGTTTTCTCGCCGATGTCGCGCTGCTTACCAATCTCGACATCGGACGCAACGATCCCGACTCCGACCGCGTGACTCTTTCGACCGTCCACCAGGCGAAGGGCATGGAATGGGCGGTGGTGGTCATTCCGTGGTGCTCGGCGGGAATGTTTCCGAGCCAGAAAGCGGAGGAAGAAGGGCGGCAGGACGAGGAACGCCGGATTTTTTATGTCGCCGTCACCCGCGCGAAGGACCGGCTTTTCATGTTCTCGCCGATGATGCGCAAGATGCCGGACGGCGGAATCTTCCCGGTCGACCCGTCCGTGTTCCTGAAGGAGATACCGGCCGGTCTGCTGAAAGTCTACCGTGTCGTGGCTCCGCCTCCGGCGTATTCGTCGTTTTCAGGCGGTGGTTCCGGATACTCCAGACCAAAGCCGACGTACAGAACCATCTGGCGCCGGTAACCGTACGCGGTGCGATAAATTTTGATTTACCCCCTTGACGGACTCGGCGCAATATGAGATAATACGCGCCGTTTTCAACCTATGGGGATATAGCTCAGTTGGTAGAGCGTCTCAATGGCATTGAGAAGGTCAGGGGTTCGACTCCCCTTATCTCCACCAGTTCTATGGCCTTGCGGATTGCGCCCCAGCTTATGCCGGTCTGCTCCTTTATCGCCATCGGTCCCGCGCCTTTCTTGTGAAGGCGGACTATTTGCTTGCGAATCTCGAACAGTGCCGCAGGCGACTTCCGAGCGTCCATCTTTATCTGATTTCCCATGCCGCATAGTATATAAAATCTCCGCAGAGAAACCACTATATTTCTTTGCCGCCTCTATAGGTCCACCATTTGGGGATAAACACGGACGCACAATATCGTTCAGCGATCAAAGCGATACATACGCTCTGTTGGGCAACCGACATCGAAGACGATTTGCGCACCATTGAACAAGAGAATTGGCGCATCCCATTCGACAACTCCCGAAGTGCTTCCTTCGCCAAGTTCATTGCTGGCATTGCGATTAATAATTTCATCATAGCCATCATGCCTAATACGCACAGTCCGTCCGTTATCCATAGTCGTAAATGTTGCAACACATTGTTTGATGTCAAGCGCCACACCAGATGGAAGGTAAGCACTGCGAACACGCATTTTTTTCGTATCGACATCCAGTCCAACAAATATCTCACCCTCAACAAGCGAATCTCTATGCGAAAGCGTTTTCGAAAGATTGAAAACACGATATCGCACACTTTTTTCAAAGCCGTTCATTTCATCATGTAACTTGCAATAAACGGCATAGCTACATAAATACTTGATTTCACCATTTAGCCACATGACTCCAATCCTAGTGCATTGACGCCTTGCGCCGTCTATGGTTTGCGGCCAAAGTACGTCACGTACCACTCCGAAACCTTTTACTTTTTGATATTCTACACAGTGGCGGAACACATGTCCAATTCGACACCCATCCATTGGTCCAGACAATCGAAACACGCGAGTTTCGCTCCCGCCCACATCATACGACGATTCCTCGTTTAGATACTGCAAGCCGGAAAACACCATAGCTTTCGCTTCGAATATCGACATCATTCTGGCATCAGATGAAAGATACGCTTCTGCTGACAACAATTCTGCGGCAAATCGAACAGATTCCTGCTTGCAAGATTTTTTCAAGTTGTTGAGCATAAATTCTATTATCTCATTGCCAGAGCGTTTATGTATACCTATTGGCACAACTTCTATAATTACTCTATACGGAAGAATCGGCCTCCCATAATCGTCTGCCACCGCCATGATCCGCATAGACTCGAATTTGTAGTCATGCATTCCGTCCATTACAAGGACACCACGATCTCTGAACTCATAGCATAATATTTTTTCTGTAGCCTTATAAACCTCGTCGTCGGAAAGCTCAAGTCCATAATACTCCCCCTCTCGGCAAAAAGGCAAGCCGACAGGATCATCCGCCCCGTCATCATCAAACACGCCAACTGATGCAAGACTTGAAACTATCGTAACAAACGGAAAAAGAAAATTCATTTTCATTCCATAAACTTTGTGCTCCTATGGTGTTCAATTATAAAATCGCCGCTACTATCCAATTTTCGCGTAAATACTAATCCGACAGGTATCCATTCATATTCTGAACAATGGATAGTCAATATTCGTTTGACAACATTCTCGCCCACAGCAGATATTGACGTCGCAATGCCCAGCAAAGGATATGCAAGACCAATTATACCAACACCGGCAACCGTACTTTCCCAGATTTCCACATCAACATCTTCCACTATTTTTGCCTGAAGAATTCGAACCTCATACATCCAGTCATCAACACACATTTCATATTTATATTCCACCTTCCCATTACGCAAGCGCGTTTCCTCTGGATTCACTTTCCTCCAATCATAATGCAAAACCGAAATAGTCCTATCGTACATTTTTACAAAGCGAAAGTTGCCATTGCCTGCATTTTGTATCGTGTGAGACGTTATATTGTTCAGTACATCACTCGAATTCAAACTCATTATGGTATCAACATATCTTTTAAAGACATCGTAATAAGAAGCTGCATCACACCCCCACAAATCCACCGCGCTCGTCACGCCGTTATTGCAATACACCAACTGATTCCAGCCGTCGGGATATCCGAGAGGATCGGTGGTTTGCCATTTGGCGATGGAAGCTCGGTAGTTGCGGAAGAGGAATGTGCGACCGAGTCCTTCCACATGGGGCTTGCCGGTGAAGAACGCGTTGGAATTGTCGCCTTCACCGAAAGCCGAGAGTGCTGCAGCCGAGTACTTCCTGCCGCTATTTGTTCC
>JAGDAE010000052.1 GCA_017959645.1 Kiritimatiellia bacterium | reverse complement strand
TCCTCGAACTGCCCGCGATACATGGCGCCCGCCATCAGCGCGGTCATGTCGAGCGAGAACACGGTGCGGTCTTTGAGCCCGTCCGGGACGTCGCCGCGCACGATACGCTGCGCCAGACCCTCGACGATCGCCGTCTTTCCGACGCCGGGTTCGCCGATGAGGACCGGATTGTTCTTGGTCTTGTGCGAAAGGATGCGGATGACATCGCGAATCTCGGTATCCCGCCCGATCACGGGATCGAGCTTGCCGCCAGACGCGAGTTTCGTGAGATCGCTGCCGTACTTTTCAAGGCAGTTTTCGTTGTCTTCAGGTGGTTCGTAAGTCGCATTCATGGTTTTTATCCTCCATTCGCAAATTCAAGAGCAAACCATGTGCCAAACGGCAAAACCGGCGTTTCTCACCGCTTCTTGGCGACAATTTGTCTCGCCTGCGCCAAAAAACCCTTGTCGTTTGTGCGAACCGACACTTTGCCGGCAAGGCCGAGATACTTGGCCATGCGCAGAAAATCGCAGATGAATTTGTCGGCCCGGTGTTCTCCGGAGCCGCCGGTATACGATACCCTCACCAGCCCGTCTTCGAACACGTTTTCGTCCTTGCCGTCGAATACGATCCATATGCGCCTGCCGGAAGATTTGGCAAGCCGCAGAAGTCCGGCCTTGTCCTGCGCTTCGCGTTTCGATCCGAGAATCAGGTTCCATCCGTCCCATATCTCCAGTTCCGCGCCGGACCGGAGATCTTCGGCCGCGAGAAGCGCGATGTCGAAGTGGGCGCGCAGCGATTCGAGTTCGGAGCGCAAGGCCAGATTCTCCGCCTTCAGCCGCGAGATCTGCTCGCGCATCTCGCGCACCCGCGAAAGTTTCGACTCTATCATTATCTGCTGCGAGTCCACTTCATCCTCCGATGCACAGCAAGGCCACGCCCGCCAGCACGATCGCCAGCGCGATCGCTTTCCTGCGCAGATTGGCCTCGCGGAAGATCCTCGCCCCGAACGCAAACGTGACGACGACCGAGAAACGTCGCAACAGCGAGGCGATCGAAACCGGAACGCCGGGAACCGCAAGCGCCGTGAAGTACAGCCAGTCGGCGGCGGCCAGCATGACGCCAACGAGCGGAATCGTCCAGCGCCATTCGAAACGGTCGCGGCGCAGCTTTAGCGCGCGCTGGGCGGCGATCATCGAAAGATACACGGCGACCAGAAACGCCTGGAAGTACAACTGCACGCTTTCGACGTTCGCGCCGGCCTTCTGGAAGACGTATTTATCCCAGATGGCCGACAGCGCCGAGAAAAACGCGCCGGCGAACGCGTACCATACCGCGCGGCAGCGGAAGAACGATATCCCCTCCGCCCTGCCGGCCCACGAAAAAGCCCAGTAGCCGGCGAACACGCAAAGCATTCCGGCCGCCTGCATCCAGGACGGAATCTCGCCGTACGCGAACAGCGCCATGACGAAAACCAGCGCCGGCGCCGAGGCGCGGATCGGGGTCGCGACGGTTATCGGCAAAGTCCTGAGCGCGCAGAAAGTAAACACCCAGCTCGTGGCCACGATCGCCGATTTCGCCGCCGAGAGCGCCAGAACGGTTCCGCCGCCGCCGAGAAGAGCGTCGCGCAGTTTTCCGCCCGCGGCGAGCGCAATTGAGAATGCGACCGCGCCGGACAGAGTGGAGACGAGAAGAACCGGCAGCACCGCATTGTCCCGCACACTCGCCTTTTTCGCCAGATCGTAGAAGGCGAGAAACACCGCGCTGGCGATTATCAAACCGGTCCAGGAGTTCATGTCTCCAGCGTCGCCGAGGCGTAGCGGTCGCGTCCGGAAAAATCCTTGCCGATCCTTATGTCCGAAAAACCGCAGTTCCGCATCATCTTTTCAAGCGCCGCGCCCTGGTTCTCGCCGATCTCGAAAAACACCGAGCCTCCCGGCTTGAGCAGATTGAGCGCGTCGGTCAGGTAGCGGTCGTAGAAATCGAGCCCATCCGCGCCGCCGTCGAGCGCCACCGCCGGCTCCCAGTTGCGGATTCGCGGATCGAGCGTCTTGCAGACGGCAGACTCTACATACGGCGGGTTGGAGACGATTATGTCGAACATACCCGGTTCGTCGAATTCGTCCAGACCGTCGGCCACCGCGAATCGTACCCTGCCGGAAAGACCGCATCGCGCCGCGTTTTCACCGGCGAGCGCGATTGCGTCTGCAGAAATATCGGTGCCGAGGAATATCCCGCCTGCCGATTCCATTGCGATCGACAGGATTATCGCGCCGGTGCCGGTTCCGACATCCACGACGAAAGGATTAGACCTCCGCTTCATGTCCTCGATCACCAGCGTGACCAGCTCTTCGGTTTCTGGACGCGGTATCAGCGCCCGGCGGTCGCACTTGAGCGTGAGCTTCCTGAAATCCCACTCGCCGATCACGTACTGCAACGGCTCGCCGGCCGACAGGCGCTTCATTCCCCTGCGCATCGCCTCGAGTTCGCGTTCGGACGGCTCGGCGTCGGCTTTCCCGGCGAGGAAACCGCGTCCGGTTTTTAGCAGACGCGCCGCCAGCGACTCTGCGGCGACGCGCGAATCCGGCACGCCCCGTCCCTCGAGAAACGCCTCCGTCTTGGCGATCGTCTCCCGCCAGGTCATCACGCGCTCAGAACGGCATGTCGTCGATGTCGGCCGACCCGGCGTCGAAATCGCCGTCGGGTTCCGCAGGCGGCGGAACCGGCTCGGTGGAACCGCCGTCTTCGTTCAGCAGCTCGATTTTGAGTCCAGTGAGGTCGGTAAAATACTTGTCTTTGCCGGTCTTGGGGTCGTTCCACACGCGCCCGTCGATCGCGAAGCGTATCTTCGCGCGCTGGCCCTGCTGGAAGGTGTCGAGCAGAGACGCCGCATCTTTCTTGAAGGTGAAGGCGATGTGGTTGGGCCACTTGGTGTCGGCGCCGATGTCGTCAGTCAGCACGATGTCGCGCTTGGAGAATCCGCTCGCGAACGTCTGCAGTTCGAGAACCTTCTCGACCACGCCCGTATATTCGTAAATCGCAGCCATTTCAATTGTCCTTTCTATAGTTGTCAGGTTGTTTCAGAAATTCCGTCGCCTCGACCAGAAACGACTCCGGCGTGGACGCGCCCCCGGTTATCCCGAGCCGTCCGATTCCGGAAAAGTCGATCGCCCTAACCTCGTCCATCGAGCCAGCCCTGAAGACGCGGCATTTCGCCGCCTCGCACAGCCGCCGCGTATTCGAGGAATTGGCGCTGCCGAGAACGAGCAACGCGTCGCCGTCGAAATTCTTCACCGCGTCCTGGCGCTCTTTCGTCGCTCCGCACACTTGCGCCGTCGAGACGACCTCGTACTTCTTTTCGAGTTCCCCCACTATCCTCGCAACCTCGTCGGCGTTCATGGTCGTCTGCGAGACGATGCCGATTCTGCGGCCTTCCGGCAGATCGGGGTATATGTACGCCTTGCCGCCGGTTTCGCCGACGATTCCCCTGACCTCGGCGTGGTCGGCGTTGCCGATTATCACGACCGGCAATCCCGCTTCGGCGAACGCGCGCGCGTCGCGATGTACGCGCGCTACGAACGGACACGTCGCGTCAACGATCTTCAGGCGTTTCGCCGCCGCCTCGCGCGTCGCCGGCGAAACCCCATGCGCGGAGAAAAGAACCGTTTCGCCGTCCGGTATCTCGTCCACATCCTCGACGAACGAAAACCCGCGCTTCTCCAGTTCGGCGACAACCAGCTCGTTGTGCACCAGTTCATGCAGGCAGTAGACCTTGCCGGAAAGCGAAAGCGCCACGTCGATCGCGCCGCGAACCCCGGCGCAGAAACCGTGCGGTTCGAGAACCTCTATCGTCATCGTTCCCGTTTCGACGCCTCGAACGCGCGGAAGCGCCCGGCGTACGCCTTGACCGCCTTCTCCAGCGCGGCCTCGGAATCCACTCCGGCTTCGGCGATCGCCTTGACCGCCGCCAGCAGAAATTCGCCGGGGTCACCCTTTATCTCGACTTCGGGCAGTTTCTCCTCGTAGCCGATACGTTTCGCCTTCTCAAGCGTCCGGCGCGCTTTCAGCAGCGACGGAAGAGTGGCGGGAATGCCGTCCAAAGCCGAGCGTTCCGGATCTTTGCGGTGTTCAGTCTGCTTGATGCGCTCCCAGTTTCTGAGCACCGCGGCGGGATCTTTCGCGTCGACGTCGCCGAACACGTGCGGATGGCGCCTGACGAGCTTGTCGGCGACCGCGTTGGCCACGTCGTCGAACGTGAACGCTCCCTCCTGCTCGGCCATCACCGCCTGGAACATCACCTGCAGAAGGACGTCGCCGAGCTCCTCGATGTGGTTGTCGCGGTCGGACGGATCGTCCATCGCCGCCAGAAGCTCGTACGTCTCCTCGAGCACGCAAGGCTTGAGCGTCTCGAGCGTCTGCACACGATCCCACGGGCAACCCGTCTGCGGATCCCTCAGACGCGCCGTTATTTCGTGCAGTCGCTCTATCCCGGTCATTTGCGTCAGACGCGGAGAAGTTCGAGCGCGGTCTTGGCGGTCGCGGCGTTGAGTTCCTTGACGATTTCGTTGACGCCGCTGAAATCTTGGTAGGCGACATGGTCGTTGATCACCGCAATCGAGCCCATGCCGGCCTGCAGCGCGCTCTTGACGCCGAGTCCGGAACCGGTAACCGCGACCGTCATCGTGTGGCGCACCCTGGCAGCGACGCAGGCGCGACGCCAGGCGTCCCACTTCACCGTCCCGTAAGTCTTCGACTCTTCGTGGTAAAGCATCACGTTCTCGCCGACAATCCCCGCGAACGCAGGCTTCACCTTCTCGAGATCGGCACGCGTCGCGATGACGACGAGGACGCCTTTGTCGGCGAGCGTCTTGACGAAATTGCGGAAGCCCTGGGAGATTTTCGTCTTCGCCGCCTCTTCGACCGCGGCCGCGAACTCGTCGGACAGCTCGCGCGCCGCCTTCTGCGCCGTCTTCTTGGTCTTCACGGCCGCAAAGTATCCGGCGAGCGCACCCTGGCAATTGCCGCCGGCGAGATACTTCGCCTCGATCCTCTCGTCGAACGGAATTCCGTCGAGATTGGCAAGATACCTCTTCGTTATGTCGAAAAGCATTTTCGCGCCATCGATCGCCGTGAAATCGAATTCGACGATCACGCACTTCCTGAGCTCTTTCTTTTTCTCCGCCATCGTTTTCTCCTTGGTGTCACTTGCTTTCGCGACGCTTGCGCGGATGCGGCTGACCGATCTCGTCCAGCAGCTTGCGGAAGCTGCCCTTGCGCACAAAGAAAGGTTTTCCGCCCTTCACGCGCTCGAATTCGCACGCGCGTATCTCCGCCGCCTTGTTTTCGTCGGGTCCGACGACGCCGCTGACTCCCGTCAGCGCGCACTCGACCGCCTTGCGCGCGCACTTGCCGATCAGCTCGAGATCCTTCTTGTTCGGCGCCGCCGAACGGGCGAAATATCCGGACTTGAAGACCTGCACCTTCTCGGCGCGCAGAAGCTCGCCGAGGCGCTTGCCGACATACTGCCCGACATTGACCTTGTCGAGCCGCGGATGACCGAACGCATCGACCGGGACCTCTTCGCCGCGCTCCTTCATCTCCTTGATGATGTCGTCGACGCCGGCGCCCTCTGATACGAAGATGTTGACCGAATCCCACTTGTCCATGATCGGCATCAGCCGCTCCGCCTCTTTCTTGAAGTTTATGCGCGATTCGTGAATGTAGACCGCGTGCACGTCCTGGCGCTCCATCGTGAGATTGAACCCGGGCAGGAATTTCGTGCGCTTGAGCATCTTGCGGTAGTACTGCGCGGTCTTGTAGGTCAGCCAGCCGCAGTTGCGCCCCATGACCTCGTGTATCGTCAACGCGCGCGGATTGGCGCTGTTCTCCTTGACGACGTTCATGAAGAATCTGGCCCCCTCTTCCGCCGCGGTCCACGCCCCCAGCGACTGCTTTATCGGATAGACGTCGTTGTCGATCGTCTTCGGCAGCCCGACCACGATCAGCGGATAATTGTTGGTCGCCAGATACTTCGCCAGATCCGCCGCGGTCGTGTTGGTGTCGTCGCCTCCGATCGTGTGCAGAACGTCGACACCGTCCTTGACCAGCTGGTCGGCGGCTACTTTGAGCGGATCCTCCCCCTCTTTGACCAGTCCGCGCTTCACGCAGTCCTTGACGTTTGTCAGCTTTACGCGGCTGTTGCCGATCGGCGAACCACCGTGTTTGGTGAGCGTCAGCGCGTTCTTGCGCACCTCGTCGGTAACCGGAATCGACTCGCCTTTCAAAAGCCCCATGTAGCCGTTGATGTAGCCGATCATCTCGACATGCGGCGCCTTCTTCGTGTATTCGTCGATCAGAAACCCTATGGACGAGCTGAGGCACGGGGCCAGCCCGCCGGCCGTCAGGAACGCCACCTTTTTAACGTCTTTCATTTTGCAGTTCTCCGTTTTGGTTAGATTTTCTTCGCCAGATTCGCCATCTCGATCGCCGCCTGCATCGCGGCGAATCCCTTGTTGCCTTGCTTGGTTCCGCAGCGCTCGACCGCCTGCTCGAGATTCTCGGCCGACACGACGCCGTCCAGAACCGGAACTCCGGTCGCAAGCGAAATCTCGCTGAAAGCCCGCGCGGTGGTTTCGTTGATCAGGTCGGCATGCGACGTCGCCCCGCGCACCACCGCGCCCAGAGCCACTATGGCGTCGAATCCCTTTGTTTCAGCCAGCTTTTTCGCGATTATCGGCAGCTCGTACGCTCCGGGCGCACGGACCAGCGTCAGGTCGTTCTCGTTCCCGCCCATGCGCACGAACGCGTCGACGGCGCCCTTGACGAGCTGCTCCACGAGAAAACTGTTGAATCTGCTGGCGACCAAAGCCATCTTCAGGCCCTCGCCGCTAAGTTCGCCGATTATCTCTTTCATCTTGCAACTTTCCTTATTACGCGAAAAATATGGCGCAAAGTATATCATTATTCGCGCAAACTGTCAAATCCGACATCTGACTGGAATA
>JAGDAE010000051.1 GCA_017959645.1 Kiritimatiellia bacterium | reverse complement strand
GAAGCGTTTTCGTGCATCGAGAAGACTTTCGTGTCGGCCTTGGCCGCTTTCGTGTCCGCCGACAGGGGGCGGCGTCTCGAGACGACGCCAGGCGAGCGGACGGGGCGGAAAGCGTCAACTTGCCAAGCCTCGTCTGCGAAGCCAAACGCCGCAAGGCGTCCATGTCGGCGGTTTTCGTGTGAAAAAGAAACCTCCCCCAGCAAAACCCCGGCAAGCCCTCTTATAAAACCGGGAAAGCGCCCTATGAAATCGCCCTTACCCCCTTATGTTTTCCCGAAAACCCTCATATGTTTTCCAGCTTCCAGCCGAAGTCGCCGTGGTAGACCATATTTCTGGTCATTCCGCCGTCGATGCAGATGTTCTCTCCGTCGATGAAGCCCGCCTTGCCGGATGCCAGATAGAGGACCATGTTGGCGATATCCATCGGGTTGCCGACCCTGCCGGCGAAGTGCTGCGAAGCGTCGGGGCCGTCGTGCTCTGCGAAGGACGTGTCTATCCAGCCCGGAGAGATGGAGTTGACGCGGACCCTGCCGGCGAAACTGGCGGCAAGGGCGTGCGTAAGCGCGGCGATTCCGCCTTTGGCCGCCGTGTAGCTTTCCGACTGCGGCTGGCTCATCCGGTCGCGCGAGGACGAGATGTTGATTATGGACGCGCCTTCGGCGAAACTGTCCTTGAACAGCTTTGCGAGGTAGAACGGAGCCACGACGCCGACCGCCTGGGCATGGGCGAATTCCTCGTACGAGCACTCGTCGATTCCCTTGAACAGCGGCATCGCGTTGTTGACGAGCACGTCGACACGTCCGCTCGCGGCGATCACGCCGGCGGCGAAGCGTTCCAGCGTCGCCTTGTCCGCGAGATCGCCCACGAACCACGGTCCCGGCTGGATGTCGATAATGTGCACTTTCGCGCCTTCGCGCGCGAAACATTCTGCGATGCACTTGCCTATACCCTGCGCGCCGCCGGTGACGACGACCGATTTGTCTTTGAATGTCATGGTTGCGACCCTTCCGATTCCAGCTGTCTGTAGCATTCGTATGCGGCGATGGAAACCGCGTTGGCGAGATTGACGCTGCGGGCGTGTTCGCCCGGCATCGGGATGCGGAAGAGCGAATCTCGGTAGCGGTCGTAGAACGGCTTGGGGAGTCCGGACGATTCGTTTCCGAACACGAGCGCGTCGCCAGGCCTGAACTGGCACCCGTAGAGCGATTTTTCGCCGTGCGTCGACAGGAAATGGAGACGCTCCGGCTTCTCCGACGCGAGATAGTCCTCCCATGTGTCGTGGAGCGTCACGTCAAGATGCGGCCAATAGTCGAGCCCGGCCCGAGCGATGGAACGGTCGTCGAGCGCGAAGCCGAAAGGCCGCACGAGATGCAACGGCACGCCCAGCCCGACGCACAGCCGGCCGATAGCGCCGGTGTTGTGCGGTATCTCCGGCCGGAGAAGGACGATGGAGAAATTCGCTTTGGCGTTCTTCGGCATCGCTATGCTCCAAGCGAACCATGCGGAATCAGAATGTCCATTCGTTTTGTGCTTTCGGTGTTTCCTGCGGTTTGCGTTTCTCCATCCGGAAATTCGCAAAGTGCCGATACGAACCGTCAATTCCGCGCATCGCGCGATGGTGGAGACTGAGGGACTCGAACCCCCGACCCGCTGCGTGTAAAGCAGCTGCTCTAACCAACTGAGCTAAGTCTCCGGAAGCGGAACGCGCGTATTATACCATATTTCAGCCGCCGGCGGGGGCGCGAAAGACGAAAAACACCGCCATGAGTATGCAGACGGCCGCGGCAAGATAGTTCCAGTTGAAGGAATTCTTCATGAAGAAGACCGAGAAAGGAATGAACACCATCAGCGATATCGCCTCCTGGGTTATCTTGAGCTGGTCGAGCGTCATCGTCTTCGCGCCGATGCGGTTGGCCGGGATCATGAAGCAGTATTCGAGACCCGCGATCAGCCAGGACACGAGTATGACCTTCCACAGCGGCGCGCCGCCCATCGTCTTGAGATGTCCGTACCAGCAGTACGTCATGAGGAAGTTGGAGATGACCAGAAGTCCGGCAGCCGGATACGATATGCCCATTTTTCAGCGCTCCGCTAAGTCAGGAATCGAAGAACGCCTCGCCGCCGGCGGTCACGGCGCGGACGGCGAGCGGATACTCGAACGAAGGCGCGCTTTCGAGACGTTCGACGAAGCGCGCCGCCTCCCATTTCGCCATCGCCAGATCGTGGAGGCGCCAGTTGCCGCAATTGACGGCGCTCGCGCCGGGAACCTCGCCTTCGAAATCGCGCAGATGCCGGAAAGCGGCGAGCATCAGCGGGCAGATCTCGGTCTCGGGATCGGGCGCGCCCTGCATTATCAGGTAGCAGCCGGTCAGGCATCCCATCGGCCCCCAGTATACGATGCGGTCTTTCCAACACGGATCGTTCCTGAGAAACGTGGCCACGACATGCTCGATCGTATGCATCGCGTTCGAATGCACCGCCGGCTCGACGTTCGGATATTTCATCCTTATGTCGTAGGTCGTGACGGACAGGCCGCCGACGCGGTCGGTGCGCGAGACGTAGATTCCAGGCGCGATCTTCGTGTGGTCGACCTGGAAGGACGCGATCAAATCGCTCATACCGACCGCTTGATCACGCGCTTGGCCTTGCCCTCGGTCCGCGGCAGCGAACCGATCGGGAACACGTCGCCCTTCGGCAGAAACCCGAGCCGTTCCTTGAGGTGCTTGGCGACGGTATGCCCCGAAACCCCCTCTTCCGCCTCGACGTTGACCGTGACGTCGGTCATCCCGTTGTGCTCGGTGAGGACTATCTGGAACTCGTCGGCCACGCCGGGAATCTCCTTGAGCGCCTGCTCGACCTGGCGGGGATAGAAGTTGACGCCCTTGACGATGAGCATGTCGTCGGTGCGGCCGGTGATGCGGTCGATGCGAAGCGACGTGCGCCCGCACTCGCACTTCTCGCGCGAAATGATGCGCGAGATGTCGTGGGTGCGGTAGCGGATTATCGGCATCGCCTCGCGCGTGAGCGAAGTGAAGACGACCTCTCCGTATTCGCCGTCGGGCACGGTTTCGCCGGTCTCGGGGTGTATTATCTCGGTTATGTACTGGTCTTCCCAGACGTGCAGGCCGCAATGCCAGCGGCAATCCTGGCCGGTCGTCCCGACGCCGCCGGTCTCGGTCATCCCGTAGATGTCGAAGCACTCGATCCCCAGACGCTTTTCGATGCGCTTGCGCGTCTCGTCCGAGAACGTCTCCGAACCGAAAATGCCGACCTTGAGGTAGGGAAGATCCCTCTCGCCCTCAGGCCACTCGTCGAGCTTCTCGATCAGGCGCGGAACGTACGATACGACCGAGGCGAAACCCTTGGTCTTGAAATCCTTCATCAGCCGTATCTGCCGCTCGGTGTTGCCGGACGAGGCCGGGACCGAAAACAGCTGCGCCTTGCGCGCGCCGTGGTAGAAGCCGAAGCCGCCGTTGAAAAGGCCGAACGTAGGTATTATCTGGAACGCGTCGCCCTTCT
>JAGDAE010000050.1 GCA_017959645.1 Kiritimatiellia bacterium | reverse complement strand
GAAGCGCTGGGCGGCAAAGCGGCGCTTGGCGAGAAGCTCGATGCGCTGTTCGGCGAGTCGAGCGAGGTGTACGGTCCGTCTTTCCTGCACGACGTTTCGGGACTTATCGGGCAGTATGCGCACGGAAACGAACCGTCGCACCATATCGCGTACTTCTACAGGTTCTCCGACCGCCCCGAGCGAACGGAGCAGATCGTGAGGAAAATCTGCACCGGGCTCTACAACGACACGCCGGACGGCGATTGCGGCAATGACGACGCCGGCGCGATGGCGTCGTGGTACGTTTTTTCGGCGATGGGGTTCTATCCGTTCGATCCGTGCGGCGGCGAGTACATTGTCGGCGCGCCCCAGGTATGCGGCGCGACGTTGAATCTGCCGAACGGGAACGTGTTCAGGATCTCGACTTCCGGTTTCGCCGGCGACGGCCGGCCGGTGCGGCGCGTGACGCTGAACGGACGCGAGCTTTCGGACTGGAAGTTCAGCCATGCGGAACTGACGGCGGGCGGCGAACTTAAATTCGAATTTTGACAAGACACGAAAAATGGAGGGATACGATGACTATCGGTAAAATACCGGCGATCGCGCTTTTCGCGTTTGCGGCAGGATGCGCCGGAATCGGCTTTTTCGGAGACGGCGAACGGGCGGTTCCCGACGAGCCGGACGAAATCAATCTCGACAGTCTCGGAGGAACCCTGGTCACGTTCGGCCGCTTCGTCGAATATTGCGAGGCGAATCCCGGTTTCAAGGCGCAACTGCTCGAATGTGCGCCGGTCGACGAGTCGATGGACGAGTTCGAGACGGTGTGGCTCAAGCCTGGAGATATCAAGGACGGCGCCACGGTCTGCGATTGGGGAATCGGCGACATCGAAGGCACAAGCGTATTGTGCACGTACGGCGGGCACGGCGGCGGCTGCGTCCGGCGCGCGGTCGAGATTCCGGCCGACGGCTTCTACCGCGTCTGGGCCCGCTACTACCACACGCAAGGCCAGATCGCCTCGTTTGCCCTTTCGCTCGAAGACGGGAGGCTGGCGGAAGAGACCGATCTTTCGCTCACGATTCCGCAGAACGCGTGTGGCTACCGGTTCGATTTCGCCGAACACGGCCGCCGCGCCCCGTTGCCGAACTACATTGACGATCCCACCGGGTTCAAGTGGGAATCGGCGCCGCTGGTGTGGCTCGAGAAGGGCAAGAAATCGCTTTTCGTCTCCGGCACCGTCCACTCGGGTCCGTTCGGCGGCCGCGCAATCAGCGATATCGTCATCACCCGCGAACCGCTCGACATCCCCGAAAAGACGTTCGAGGGAGTTTGCGGCGCCGTTGTGCCCGGCGCGAAATACGAAGAGCTCAAGGAACTCTGGCTGCGCCGTCCGCGGCTCGGCAAGGGCGGCAAGAAGATAAACGCGCTATGGTGGAAGTGGCAGAAGGACTATATGGCGTTTCTCGCGTCCGGCAAAGCCGAAGGCGTGGAGGAGAAGCGAATTGCAGAGACCGTGTATTTCGACCGCGAATCGAATCTGATCGGGACTCCCTCGCAGGTGGCCGCGGAGAAGGAGAATATCGCCAGGTTCATCGATTCCATCGACCGCGTGCACTTCAAGGTGCGTTTCGAGGCGAACGAATTCACCGTCGACAAGCATGACGATTTCGGCAGCTGGTATGTCGAAGGCAGCGGACTCGGCGCCGGCTGGTGGGGCGGAGAGGCGTCGGCATACCGCGATTTCGCCGCGCCTTCGGGCGGCGTCTACAAAGTGTGGCTGAAGCATTCGGAGATCGCCGGCTATCTCGCGCCGTTCACGCTTTCGGTCGAGGACATGCAGGGCAATACGCTCGATTCGCTCGAGCTTTGCGCGGACGAGGAGATAAACGCGAAGGGTGGCTCGATCTGGCGCTCCGTCAGCGCGAAGACGGAGGATGGACGATTCAGGATACGCATAACCAAGACCGCCGGCGGCAGAACCTACCGCCACGTCCAGGCCTGCATCGTCTCCGACGACCCGGATTTCGTCCCGGTCTTCGACGAACAGGCGATACCGCCGTTCGACGCCGAAAGACCGCTCACCGTCTGGCGGGCCGATCCGTGGGCGGGATTCACGCGCACGTCGTTTCCGAAAAACGGACAGAATCTCGACCCGGCGACTATCGATCTTCGCGAAGGCGAGGCAGAGACCGTACTGCTTCTGGTCAGGAACAACACCGCGGAGGCGAAGGACATCACCCCGCGCATAACCGGCGGCGCGGCGGATCTGGTCTCGTGGCGGCTGCCGGCGTTCGTGTATTCGGCGACGGACGTGTTCGGCTGGGTGCCGATGCCGCTGCTGGCGCGCGAAGAGGCGTTCGTGCCGGCCTGGCAGACGGCGGGAATCTGGCTGACAATACGCGGCAAGGATGGCTTCGCCGCCTCCAAGGCGACGGTCGAAATCGGCGGCGAGTGCTTCGAGCTGTCGGTCAACCGGCTGGAGAAATGGGGGGGCGGCGTGCCGGTTCCGTACGTGTTCGCGTGGACTGGCCCGTTCGCTTCGCTGTCGTCGTGGGAGCTTTTCAGGGAACTGGGGATAAACGTGATCGGCGATCCGCTTGTTCCGAAGGCGGAGGCGGAAAAATACGGCATGAAGCTCGTCGTGCATCTCAACGACGGCGACGTGTCGACCAATCATGTCGAATATCTGCACAAGCGCTATGAGCGCATGGGCTACACTACGAAGGACTGGGCGTGGAGCTTCATGGACGAGCCGGGCGATTGGGCGGTCGACTATTGGGAGAATCTGGCCAAGCAGCTCAGAGAGTTCGACAATGACGTGCGGCTCTGGGTGAATCCCGGCGAGACGTCGACCGTGTCGCCGGAGGCGGCGATGAGGATGTCGTCGTATGTAGACGTGTACTGTCCATACTCGAACCATTTCGCCACCCAGAACGAGGACTACAAAAAACGCCTTTTGAGACAGGACGAAAAGAAGTTCGACATCCTGCTTGGCTACACTACGCCGGATGTCGGAGCGATGGAGAAATCGCCCGATTCGCCGTATTCGATGGTCGGAATGGCCAATTTCGCGCTCGAGAACAATCTCGACGGCTGGGCGTTTTTCGCGCTCGTCTGCGGCTACCAGTATTGCAACTCGCTCTGGGACGAAGTCAACCAGTTCAGTTCCGACCAGGCGGTCAGCATGTATCCCGGCGCGCAGTGGCATACGATATCGTCGCGGTTCGCCGAGGGAATCCGCGAGGCCGTCCAGATATGGCGCCGCGCAAAAGCCGCGCCGCCGCCGGAAAACATGTGAGGGTTTTCGGAAAATCATAGGGGATTTCGGCGATTTCATCGGCGGCCTTCCGGCATTTTATAAGGGGGTCGCCGGCGATTTCCAAGGGGGCGCGAATATTATAATTAGGTCCTAAATGTAATATTCGCGAATGGTCGAGCGATGAAAAGCGCGGATGCATTTTCGTGTGAAAAGAACAATGTGTAGGGTTTGTGTGCCGGCGATGCCGGACCAGGACCCTGTAATGGCGGTTTTCGAGTGCAACCATCCACT
>JAGDAE010000007.1 GCA_017959645.1 Kiritimatiellia bacterium | reverse complement strand
GATGGGTGCACTTGAAAACCGCCATTACAGGGTCCTGGTCCGGCATCGCCGGCACACAAACCCTTCACATTGTTCCTTTCTCACGAAAATGCATCCGCGCTTTTCATCGCCCGACCATTCGCGAATATTACATTTAGACCTAATTATAATATTCGCGGAATACCTCCCTTTGCATGCAAACCTCAAAAAGCCCTTATATAAAACCGGGAAACCGCCCTATGAAATCGGGAAAGCGCCCATATAAAATCGCCCTTACCCCCTTATGTTTCAGCGACCCCCCCTTATGTTTTTTTGGCAATCCCGGCGAACACTGTCAAGCGCGACGGCATGGACGACGGCTATTTGACTATTATCACCATGCCGCGCGAGCGGACGACGAGATTGATTTGTCCGGAGCCGGACGAAATCGCGGCGCCAAGCCCCTTCTCCACGAGCGCGGAATCGTCGAGTGTCCATCCCGTGAAGTTTTCGGCATCTTCGAAGGACGCGGCCGACAGCAAAGGATATGTTCCCGCCTGCACGCGTCCGCCAGGAGCGACGGTTATCGCGACTGCAACCCCGGTTCCGAAGCGGAAGATTCCGCCCACATCGGCGATGGCGGAGTTTCTCGCCGGCAGCTCGATCGAGATCTGGCCGCCGTCGGCTATCTCGAGATTGCCGCCGAAAGACAGTCCAGCACCTTGGCCGAACGACATGCTGGACATGACCGATACTGCGGCCTGGCTCTCTTCGGACGGAATTTCTCCGCCCTGTCTGCCGAGCCATTTCTCCATCAGATAGTTGCGGATTTTCGCGCAGTCGGCATCGCCGAGAGCGTCGGCGAAGAGCAGAACTTCGCCGTATCTGACGCCGCCGATACGCGCATCGCGGTCTTGTCCGAGCTGCGAGGCGTACATGAAGCCGCCAGAACGGATCGAGACGACCTCGACGGTGTCTTTCGCCCATGCGTCTACAGTAGGCGAGACGCGAACGCCGTCGACTTCCCATTGCGCGCCTTGCACCGCGCCGCTGGCCCATGACGCGAGATAGTGGGACGAATCGGAGTGGAAATCGTAGTTGTTGGTTCCGTAGCGCCCGCCGAGGACGAACTCTTCGTTCGCGTAGGCGTCGCCGGGAACGCTTGTTTTCGAGATCACGAGAAACACGGTCTTGACACCCCACTCGAAATCGCTCCACACCATGCCGCAGCTGTTGTCGGCACGCCGGATAGCGACTTCGTCGTAGACGCCAAAATCGAGCATGTCGAGTCCGGACGGAGCGGCCGCGACCAGAGTGGCGTTGGCGCGTGAGTGGGGGGTAAGCGAAGCGACGACCTGACGATACGATCTTGTGTCTCGGATGGCGACGACTTCGTTCATGTTGGTGACGCCGCCTCCGTCCACGTAATGCTCGAGCGTATCCGCATTCGACGGGTCGAGATGCAAATCGGCGGTATCCAAGAGCATTTCGACCGAATAGCTCTCGCCGCCGAGCCACTTGCCGATCAGATACGCGTTGACAGCATCTTCCTCTTCGGCGGAAAGCGAACGGTTGAAGACGACGACTTCGCCGTATTTGAGTCCGCCGATGCGGTTGCCCTGGTCTTGCGCGAAGCGGTTGGCCCTTACCGGAGACTGTCCGTCCGGTATCACGCACGAAATCACGTGCAGACCAGCGGGCATGACGGTTCTTTCGGAGGAGACAGGGAGGCCGTCGAGCTTCCATTTCACCGATTTGAGAGCCGAGGCGTAGACCGAAGCATTGTCCGGACTCATCAAGAATCTCGACGAGCGGTCGAAATCGGGTCCGCCGACGTAGCCGAGAAGATACTGGTCTTTGATCGCGTTCTCAGGCGCTTGCGGATGGATTTCGTTCTCCTCGACGACGATGAAGAAGCTCTTGAGTCCGTCCGTGCCCGAGCGCCAGTCCATCGCGCTTACGCCGGCCGGCGCGAGCGCCTCGACCGGAGCGTTGTTGGTGAACATGCCGTTGGTACACGAATAATAGGGGCCGAAATCGAGCAACTTGAGATCTCTGCCGCCGACGGAGATCGATTCGAGCTCCGCGCCGCTTTGGGCATTGTAGGTATTGCTCGCATAGTTGCCGTCGCCGACAAGGCTGTCAACCCTGCAGACATTGCCGGTAGAGTCGAAGACGAGCGACGAGGCGACGGACGGATCGATATGGAAGAACGCACCCTTGAGTATGCCGTCGACGCCGGACGGAAAATCCATCGTTCCTTCGCGGATGTCCACTCCGGCGAGGGAGGCGAAGGAATCGACCGACACCTCGCCCGCGCCCGACTTCACGAAAACCGCCCCGCCGGCGTTCAGATTGCCGATCTCGACGTCGCGGCCGGCATCCAGAACGGAGCCGGAATAGTTCGCTATCTGCATCGGCGTTGCGGCCGACGGATGCGCGAGCGACGGAAGCCACTTCTCCATCAACGCGACCTCGATCGAGCGGCGCACGGAAGGATCGAGCTCGGTCGCGAAAAGGACGACTTCGGCGATTTCGAGTCCGCCGCAACGGTATGTACGGTCCCAGCCGATGTCGTTGACGTAGATTCCCTCGTCGAGCGCGAACGAAACGAGATGGAAACCGTTGTCGAGCATGAATTCGGTCGGCGACACCCTGCAACCGTCGACGTGCCAGACGCCGCCTCTTGCGTGCTCGGCGGCGTTTTGTCCGCTCAATATGCGCCATCCGTCGTCCCCGCGGTGGAACGGATAGCTATCGGACGACACGCCGAGAAAGAACGGCTGGGCGCCGTTCGCGCCCGCCTCCTTCTGGCGCATCACGAAAAAGCCCTCGCGGACGTTGAACCCGTCGAAGACGAGATAGCTCGTGCCGGTGCTTTCGCTGATGTTCGCGCCTTCGGCGTAGACGCCCAGATCGACGACCTTTCTGCCGCCCAAGGCGGCGCTTTCGACAAGCGCCGGGAACTTAGTGGGCTTGCCGGCGTCGTAGCCGCCGGCGACGGAATGGGCGTTTTCACCTCTCAAATCGCGCCAGGTCCTGACGTATTCGACGCCGCCTTCGACATACGAGTCGAACGCACCCTCTGCGCTCGCGTCGACGTGGATGTACGCCGCAGCGTCGAAACCCCCGCCGGCCGGCGACACGGCGGGCAGAACGCCGAAGCCCCCGCCGCTTACGGTCACGTCGAACGAACCGCCGGCAGGCCTGGTGTAGCCATAGTAGTCGAGCAGCGCGACGCCGCCGATCTCGAGCATCCCCTCGCCGCTCTTGACCACCGAAATCCTGGTCGTGTCGGTTCTGAGCGAAAGCTGGCGCATGGTGTTGGTCTGCCCCGCCGACACCGGCACCGCGACCGGACTCTGCCGCTCGTCATCATCGACGGCACGGGCAATCCAGCCGGCATCTATGGCAGCGTGCAGCAGCGAACACGAAAGCACCGGCAACAGAGCGAGCGCACAACGTTTTTTCATGGATGTCTTCTCCTTCTTGCAAGACGGCTATCTGGCGATGATGACAAGTCCCGGCTTCTCGGCGAAGAACTTGCCGCGTATCTGGAAACCCGAGAAAATGCACGGATTGCTCTGGTCCAGCATGTCGAAAACTATTTTTCCTTCAGCGTCCGACATCACCCCGCAGCGCATGACATAATCGTTGTTGCCGTCGGTGTGGAACACGCCTCCTCCGTCGTGGATCGATCTGACAAGACGGCCGTCGACATTGAAATACGCCAGATACCACCAGCGGGAATCGATATACAAGACAATATCGTAGGGAGTGTTCGGCAGAAGCGAACCTATCGTAACCCTGTTCACGCCGTCCCCGGCGTAGCTGAAGATATAGTCGCTCAACAGCGCGTAGTATCCGCCGTTGGCGTTGCCGTCGAAATTGATGGTCGACGACAGATTGGTTATCGAGACCGACACGCCGGTCACCGTTTCGCCGTCGGCGGCGACAAGATTTTCCGCGCCTATGCAATAATCGGTCGGAACGGCGCCATGGTTGTGTCCGACTCCGTAAATTCCGTTCCAGAATGTTCCCTCGCAAGGAATCGCCCCCGCTCCGGAATAAGTCGTAGGATCCGATCCCATTCCGTTGTGTCCGTCGATATCGATATTCAAGAGTTCATCGCCCGGCACGTCGCTTTCAGGGAACAGATACGCGAAAAGCCCGGTCGAATCGCCGTCGCAGATCGTGTTCCTGTCGATGAAGAAAGCGACCGGCGCGCCGGCTTTCAGCTTCAGATTCCTGATGACGAGAACTTTGGCGCGATTTCCGGTCTCGGCGCATACATCTTTCTCGGCGATGCTACAAGTACACGCGTCGCCCGCGCGCCTAATCCTTACAGACGCGGTCACGCCGTCGGTCATCGCGGCGCCGCCGTCGTAAAGGTCGCGGAATATCCCGACCACGCGGTAGACACCGTCCGAGGGGGCGGTGATTCTCAAGTACTGCTCGATATAGCCGCCGTCTCCGGATGGATGCAACAGAATCTCGCCCGGCATCAGCGGCACGTTGAGGTAGTTGGTATCGACTGCGGAATATGTGAAATTGGTGCTCACGAGACACCACGGATGGTTGCTGCCGGACGACGACACGTAATTGCAGCCGAGACATCCGATCGAATCGACGTCGAACCGGTCGGTGAAATAATATGCCGGCTCGCCGCCCGACGAAGTCCAGTCGATGCTCGCATTGCCGTCGGTATAGGCGACGCCGGAAAGCATCGTCACGCTTCCGGCAGCCGAAACTGGGAACACTTTCGCCGGATCGCCCGCGAGAGCTTCCGCGTAGATCGCGTTCAAAGATACCGGCTCGCCGGAAACCTCGGCCTCGTCGCTGAACGCGAAACTCGCCGAGCCTTGCGAAGAGACCGACACGGTTTCGCCGCTCTTCAGCCAGAATCCGAGCGTCACGGAGCCGTCGCCCGCGTATTGTACGCAACCTTTGGCCTCGACGGAGACATCCGCGCCGGTCGGATTGGATACTTCAAGCAGATAGATGCCATCGTGTCTGGGAATGAAACCGTACGCCCCCGGAGAACTGAACACCCGCGTCGTGTCTGCGCCACGCACGAGGCACGACGCCAGACCGAAAATCGCGGCGAAAACCAATCTGCGCATATGTTTGCATCCTTCCTTGATTGTTTCAAGACGAGATTTTATCAAAAATCCGGCGTTTTTTGCAAGCGTTTTCTGCGATTTTCCCGGCGAAGCTAGCCGCGACGGGATCCGAGGTCGATGATGCGCTGGTTGGACGAACCGCGGAAGCGGAGCGAAATATCCTTGAGCTCCTCCACAAACGGACCGTCCACCAGGACGTCGGTCATCGACAGAAATTCGTCCGTCACCCCGGTGCGCCAGCGCGACGGAGACAGCAGATCGCGTTCGTATACGCAACCGGTGTAGGTCCAGAGCGTCTTCCCGGCTCCGAAACGTTCGCGCATCCGCCGCAGAAACGGAACGAGCGCATCCTGGTTTTGCGGCTCCAT
>JAGDAE010000049.1 GCA_017959645.1 Kiritimatiellia bacterium | reverse complement strand
CTATGGCGGCAAAGGCGGCAGCGGTATCGTCATAATCCGCATCACCGGCGTCTACGACGTTCCCGACAAGCCGGCGACGAGCGCGAGCTATCCGTATACCGGCCAGACCATATACGCCTGCGAAACCAACGCCGCGTACACTTTCACGGGTGACTATGCGAAGACCGACTCCGGCCAGTATTCCTGCGACGTCCATCTTCTCGAGGGGCTCAAGTGGTCGGACGGCACCAGCGACAGCGTGCATATCGACTGGACGATCGAGAAATCGCCGAACTTCATCGCCGGTCTCGCGCTCGAGAGCTGGCGCGAGGGAGAAACCGCCAACGAACCTTCGTGCAGCAAGGGCGTGGGCGATGTGATATTCGAATATTTCGACGAAAACGAAACCGCGCTGGCCGGCAAGCCGTCCGCACCGGGCAGATACTGCGTCTCTGCCAGAATCGAAGAGACGGTCAACTACTACGGCGCTTCCTCCGGCAAGGTTCCGTTCAGGATCCTCGGCGCGAACGAGTCCCCGCTCGATTCGCTCGCGGTCTTCGCGAAAGTGTCGACCGAAGGCTACGCCGGCGAGACGGTCGAAAACGCGAAAATATCGGTGACCGTGCCTGACGGATACGATTTCTACACGAGCGACAACGACGAGGGCGATCTCAGGTTCTGCGACGCCTACGGCAACGTCTACTGGTCGGAAGTGCGGGAATGGGACGGCGAAACCCTGTCCGTCGGCGCGATCGTTCCGGAACTCAAGGCGGGCAAGATCTACTATCTGTGCTGGGGTCCGGTCGTCGGCAAGACGGTTCCGGCGATTCCGGCTCGCGGAACTTTCGCGGATACGGCTGCGGAATTCGAGGCGGCGGCGTGCGAAAAAGACCACTCCAAGCAGCTCCAGAACCATCTGAACGGTCTCGCGATCGCGAGCTGGCGGATCGGCGAGACGCCTTTCGAGCCGGTGTGCATCTACCGAGCGACCACCAACGGCGTCGTCTACGTCTATTACGACGGCGAAAATGCGGAACTGGCAGACAAGCCGTCCGAGCCGGGCATCTACAGCCTGCGCGCGCGCATCGACGAGACTGTCGACTACGCAGGCGCGAGCGCCGGTCCGGTCGAGTTCA
This sequence comes from Kiritimatiellia bacterium, assembly GCA_017959645.1. Lineage (GTDB taxonomy): Bacteria > Verrucomicrobiota > Kiritimatiellia > RFP12 > UBA1067 > UBA1067. The sequence goes on along the minus strand of JAGDAE010000049.1, from coordinate 7,078 downwards.
GAATTCTCGATGCGGCCGAATCGCCGCTCGAAGGGCTCGGAATTTTCGCGAAACTGTCGGTCCAGGGTTCGGTTTCCACGCCTTTCGCGACAAAAATCACGGTTACGGTACCGGCGGCGTACGACTATATATCCTATTATAACGACGGTAGCGACATCCGGTTCTGCGATCCGGTCGGCAATGTCTATCCGCACACGGTCGATTCCTGGGACGACGGGCAGGCCAAGACCTTGTCGGTGATCGTGCCGAAACTGGAGCCGGATCTTTCGTTCTACATGTGCTGGGGCCCGGTTGTCGGCGAGACGGTGCCGGCGGTGCCGTCCGGCAAGTCCTATATAACCAAAACCCCGGTCATAACGGTCGGCGAGGCGAAACTCGACGAAAACAAGCGGCTCGTCAACTTCATCCGCGATCTCAAGCTCGCGGGCTGGCGCGAAGGCGAAACCGCGAACGAGCCGTCTTGCGTGTACAAGATAAGCACCAACGCCGTCCCGGTAGTCTACACCTATTTCGACGCCGACGGCAACGCTCTCGACGAAAAGCCGTCCGTAGCCGGCGAATACGGCGTGGGCGCCGAGATAATTGCGACGCCGAACTACCAGGGGGCGACGGCGGAGCCGGTGAAATTCCTGATTCTCGGCGAGAATGAGTGCCCGCTCGATTCGCTCGGCTGGTTCCGCAAGGTGACGTTTCCGACCTATCCGGGCGCGGCGATGTCGAACGCGCTCGTCACGATACGGTTCCAGACCACCGACCGCACCAAAGCGTTCAACGACTACAGCGACGTCAGGTTCTGCGACGCCGACGGCAACGTGTACGCGTATGTGCGCTCGGGCGTCAACTTCTCGGTTCTCATACCGGAGTTTTCGAAGGATTCGGTCGTCTACATGTGCTGGGGCCCGGTCGTCGGCAAGCGGCTGCCGGAAATGCCGGAATATTCCGCCGGCGAAACGGCATCGGGCGCGACGGCATCCTATGGCGCGGCGACGCGCGATACGTCCAAGACCCCGCTCGTGAACCACTGGGTTACCGAGCCTTCCGTCTCGCTGCAGTGGAACGAGGGCGAAAACCCGGCGCTTTCGCTCGGCTCGGCGGCCTACCAGACCGACGGGGAGCCGATATACGTGTTCAGAAGCTACGACACCGGCGAAGAGACGACCAATATCGTGGCCACCGCGGTCGGATACTACCGCGTCACTTTCATCGTCGCGCCGGGCGAGTACTGGGCCGGAATCGAGAAGCCGGTCGAGGTCTGTGTAATCGGGCACAGTCCTTATTCCGAACCGATCGACGGCGCGGAGGATCTGAGCGCGTCGGGCAGGGTTCTTCTGATGAACCGCGACACCAATCCCGAAGCCCCGGTCGAAAACCAGGGCTGGGCAGACAATTCGCCGGCGTATTCCACGTACTGGGAAATCTTCAAGCTGGTGACGCCGTCTTCCGCCCGCTACAATCTGCACCGCGCGACCGAGTCGATTCTGTGGACCCGCAACCGTCACCGCCAGCTCTGGCACCTGATCGACTGCCGCCAAGGCAACAACTACCAGACCAACGACACCGCGGCGCTCTCGAAATCGCTCAACTACCTGCCGTACAGCGCGACATCCTGCCCCATCTACGAACACGAGGGGGCGGCGCCGACGCCGCGGCACGGCGCGGGACAGATATTGATGCGCAACACCCTTGGCGCGGCGGTCGATTCGGGCATCTTCACCAACGGAATCGGAACGGTCTATTTCGACTGTGTGAACGGCGGAATAAACCATCTATATAAAGGAAAAGAGGTTTTCAAGCTCGCGGTCCGCGTCGCCGAGGGCGTCCAGAACGCCGATCAGTGGACCGCCGCCGAGGTCGAATGGAGCGATCCGATGCCGCTGAAGGCGGTGAAGATCGAGAACGGCGTCGCCGGCGAGACCGTCGAGGCCACCGAGTTGGCGCTTGATGTCGAAAAGGGCGGCTCCAGCAAGTATTTCTACCGCGTGTACGTTCCGGTGAACTGCTACACCAACGCGAGATTCAGGATCGAACGCACCGCGCTCCATCCAAACTACACCGGCGACCCCGACAACATCTCGAACTTCATTCTCATCGACAACATCATCGTTTCGCATCCGCCGGTGAAAGTCGAAATGACGACTCTCGGCGCGTACGACGCGACGCGTTCGGGCAAGCAGACGCTCGGGCAGGTCGGGGCGTTTTCGATTCCGTTCCCGTCCGTCGCCGACACCAATCTCGTCGGGCGCGGAAAGGCGGTTTGTTTCGACAGCCCGGGAATCTCCGGCATGCCGGCCGCCGACGCGGTCGTCGGCGTCAAACTCAACTACCGCTGGCGCTACCTCAAGCAGGAATTCTGGCCGGCCGACGGATCGTATCTTTCGGTCGCGCTTGACAAGAACAACGGCTTCATCGCGACCGCGCCGTTCGTCCTGCCCGGGAAGCAGGGCGATCTCGAATATTTCTACGAGACGATGCTCGACGCCCCGTACTACAAATACGTCGACTACACCGGGCTCGGAGCCGGCACCGGAAACTTCAGCGAAGAGATAACGTTCATGACCAACCGTGCGCAGATTGCCGCCGCCCCGAGCCTGGGCACGGACTGGTTTGTGCGGCTGCGCGACGGCGCGAGCGACTACGAATCGATCGATCTCGTCGTCGAACGCGGCGGCGCGACCGAGCGCGTGGCCATGGAGCTCGCCGGCGACCACGTGTGGCGCGGCTATCTCAAAAACCCCGAGGGGGCGGCCGGCTCCGTCAAATACCGCTTCGAGGCGATGAACCGCCAGACCCCGCTCGCCGGCTACGCCGTCAACACCAATTTCTTCAAGGCGACCGAAAACAGCGACACGCTGCCGGTGACCGGGACGATCGCCGCATGCGGCGCGGGCGACGGCGCCACGGTCGCCACCGACGACGCCACCGGCTACACGCTCTTCCAGATCGACGACTCGGTTCTTTCGCTGACGGTCGTCCACGCCGACTACCAGAACTTCAACTACTGGCACGACGCGGTGAACGAGAAGTTCGTCGGCGACTCGGTCGAAGACGGCTCGAAAAAAGGCACTTCGGCCGAGAAGATCGAGTACGCCCGGGACTTCACGGGCTGGTCGGACATGCCGGCGGTCGAGGACATATGGCGCACGCCCAGTTTCGACGACATACGCCATCTGCGCGGACGCGACGCCTACACGCCCTTCCCCAGCGACGTCGACAACTACTGGTCGGTCGGCCCGGGAATGTGGGTGTCGCGCTTCTACGCCGACGACACCGACAGCGTGCTCGGCAAAGGCGCGGCGCTGCAGATGGAAGGTTGCGGCAAGGGCTACATCCAGTTCACCGACGCCGACAACGCCCCACGCGGACTCGAAAGCGTCTCGTTCAACGCGCGGCTTTCGCAATTTCTCAATTTCAGCGATTTCAACTACTACGACGGTGCGGTAAAACCGACGATGACCAACTACACGTTCGCCGTCCGCGCCGCCTTTGACGCCAACTCCAACCGCGATTTCAGCGGCAACGCCGCGCTTTCGGCCGTTGCCTACCTGCAGCCGGCCAAGGGCTGCTACGAATTGCGTTGGGAGCAGCGCACCGCTCTGTGGGACGGCGCCGGCAACATGAACGGTCCCCACCCGTCAGGGCAGCGTCTTGCGCTCTACCGCTGGAACCCCGACGGCAGCGGCAAGATGACGGCGACGCGGCTGAACTACCACGACAACGGCGTTTTCAACATACCCGAAACGGCCGGCTTCGCCGCCTCGTCGAGCTACCTGCCGATGTTCATCTCGGTTTCGAACGACGTGAACCAGACGATAGTGACCATCGGCGTGAAGCGCAACGCGATGACGCTTCGCGATTCCCGCTTCACTTCGAACGGCGACTGGATGTGCATCGTCTACCGCGACGGGTCGCCTCTGCGCCATACGGCCGGAACCTACGGCGTTCTCTCCTCGAACTGCGAGGGCATCTTCGCCTATCCGCAGTATGCACCCGCGCCGGCGGTCGCGACCGGCCACGGCAAGGCGGTCGACGTCGCGTTCCCCTCCGCCTTCCAGGCCTGCTACGGCGATCTCGACGCCGATCTCTGGGTGATCCACCAGGGGCGCATGCGCTACTCGACGGCGAGCGACTACCGGCTCAAGGCGATCGTCGCCGATCCGGTCGCGCAGACGCTCTCGGTCTATACCGCCGCCGCCGGCAAGACCGATTTCTCGCTCGCCGGTACAGTCGCGATCGAGGGCTTCGGCTCGTCCGGTTCGGCCGGCTCGCACGTCTTGCCGCTCTATACGACCGGCAACTGTTCGGTGAAGATCGCCGTCGACGGCGACTGGGACGACGTGAGAACCGACGTCACGATCGATTCGGTGGTCTTGCGGCAGTGGCGCGGCGACCACTGGGCGAACGCGAGCGCGTACGTTCCGGGCTGGACGGCCGAGAACAATTCGCGCAACGGCGCGACCAATTTCATCTTCACCTCGGCGTGGATCAAAGACAAGAAGATCCTCTTGAGCGCCAAGCGCGCGAGCGCGAACGTCGCCTCGTCGATACGCTCGCCGCTTCTCGACGGCAATTTCGACCGCGGCAAGGGGCTGGGAATGTTCGCTTTCTCCTACAGCAACGCCCAGGAGAACGCCAGGCTCGTTCTGCAAATCGCGACCAACGGGGTCAACTACACCGATGTCGCCAACCACAATACCGAGATTGCGACTTCGTATTGGACGACCGTAACCAATATCGACTTCTCCGTCATGAGCGAAGAGGAGCGCGCCGGGGGGCTGGTCAGCTGCTATCTCGGCCTTCACGGCACGCCGGGAATGATGCGGATCGCGGTCGATCCCGACGCGGTTGCCGGCGTCGCGGACGAGACCGACCGTTCGCGCTTCGGCGAGGTCTACATCACCAAGGTCGTCTGCCGCGACGAACCCGAGCTCGACACCGGCTGCTGGTGGGGCTGGAACCTTCGCATGGTAGGCGGCGACGACGACGGCGAAAAGAGAATGTACCTCGCCGATTCGGCGACCGATCCTTCGGCGATCGGCCTTTCGCTCGCGCTCAACTCGTCGGCGACCGCCGATATCGCCGACCCGAACGGAAAAGCGACGTACCGCCAGCACATACCGTTCGTGCAGACGCCGGTTTTCGCCACCACTGTCGTCGGCGAGGTCACGTTCAAGGCGAGAAAATACGGCTACGGGTCTGGTTCTGAAGCCGACGACCAGCCGGCCGGCATCGCGCTCTACGGCTCGCTCGACGGCGAGGACGACGGCGTCTGGACCCTGCTCGCCACCTTCGCTGTCTCCAACTCGACCTACACCGGCTACTCCTACAAGACTTCGCCCGGACAGAGCTACCGCGCGTTCCGTCTCGGCGTATCCGGCGCCGAGGGCTGCGTCGCTGCCGGCGATGTGGTTCCCGAAGGCTACGCGAGCGCGGTCAGGGTTCTTCTCGACGAGGTTCTCGTCTCCGAGGCGATCAGGGCGCGCATGGCCTTCATAAACGTCGGCGTTTTCAGAAGCGACATGTCGGGAACCGGCGCCGTGCCCGACGTTCCTTCTTCCGGCGAGCAGCCGATACTGAACGAGGGCTGGGGCGTACAGGCCGAAGTCTACGCCGCCCAGCTAGCCAACGAAATCGATCTCGACCGTAAGCCGAAGGTGTATCTCTGGTGGCACGCCGACACCTATCCTTGGGGTTTCGAGAACTGGCGCGCGCTCGCCGAGAAGAACAAGACCTTCGCCGAGCTGGCCGAGGCCGACGACAAGTAGCTTACGTTCCGCTCGAGCTACATCTCCGCGCCTTCGGCGGTGGTTCCGATGGCGACGGCACCGGGAACGGTGGTCCAGTATTCGCTCGAGGTGATCTGGTACCAGGCCGGCTCCGGCGCGCCGGCGACGAACGTGCTTACCGCCGCCGACTGGTCGACGCCCGATTGGTACCGCCCGATCGACTACAACGCCGACTACGGCGGGGGCAAGGCTTTCTCGGCCTACAACATTCTCGACGCCGTCGCCCCCGGCTGGGGCTGGATAAACGAAGTCAACATCTACGGTACGCACGACTCGAGATATCTGAACTCCGACGCCGACGCACAGTTCGTCGAAGTGGCCGTCCCCGCCGGCGCCGATATCTCGGGCTGGTCGCTGAGAATGCTCGAGGCGGTCACGTCGAGGCGGCTTATCGTGACCAATACCGTCGCCGTATTCGGCGCCGGCAATCTTTCGGCGACGAAAGACACTTACTATACCCAGTCGAACATGTCGTTCAGGGTAGTGGGCAATCTCAATTCGAGAAAAACCGGCAAGCTCGCTTTCGACAACGGTACCCTCGACGGAACCTGGTCTTTCGCCACCCCGACCGATACTTTCAGCTCTTCGGGCGAGATTTTCTGGACCGACCCTATCGGCATACAGCTCGTGCGCTCGAGCGGAGTCGTCGAGCACGAGATTGTCGTCATCGGCACCAACTGGTATGGTGAAGCGATGTCTGAATACCACCCGACCAATTCTGTCGCCGATTTCAACTCGAAGATGCGCAACGCCGCGTTTTTCTACGCCGGGCCCGACGATATGCAGATTCCCGCGGCGAAGACCGGTTCGAGCTACGAGGGAAAGGGCGTTTCGATCTACGGAACCGGAACCTCGCTCGGAGTTGTATCTTCGCACGGCGAGACCAACACGGTCTGGTCGAAGACGATGCGCTGCACTCCCGGCAGCGTCAACGAAGGCCAGTCGATAAACCCCGACGACATTCCGCAGCCCAACGGCGAGACGATTGTCGTCTACTGCAATGTCGACACCGCCGGCGGCCACATCGTGCAGACCGTGGGCGACGCCGTCGAGACGAACGCGAGCGTCATGGTTATGCTGAAGCGCGGCTCGGAGAACGGAACCAACATCGTCTACAAGGTCGACCCGTGGTACGAACTCGGGCGGGTAGGCGTAACTTCCGGCGGCAAAGACATCGGCCATGTGCGGCATGATCTCGGCAACCGCGAATATCTTGTCAACGTCGGCGTCGGCGCTTCGAACACGGTCACCGTCGTCGCTTCGACGAGGGTGGACGAAAAACTACGCAACGAGTT
>JAGDAE010000048.1 GCA_017959645.1 Kiritimatiellia bacterium | reverse complement strand
GCCGGAATGAACACCGCCCCTTCCAGCATGGCGATGTTCACATCGTAGTAGGAGACATAGTTGTAGCCGCCGTCGCCTTTCTCGACACCCCAGCTGTTTTTGACAATCCACGCGCCGTCGCCGGGCGGCTGCTTGCCGAATCTGCCGGCGTCGAAGGCGTCGTCCCAGCCGATTATCGCTATCGCATGGTTGCCGCCGCTCTCGACATCGCAGTAGTACGCCCCGCCCGCCGCTTCCCAGGGGCTGCCGGATGCCCAGTAGATCGACGAGGATACCGCGCCGTATTCCATTATCGCGCGCTTGAGCGCGTCGTTGTCGGTTGCGGACGTTCTCGGCGGTATCCAAACTACGTTCTGCACATGTATCGACGGGTCGAGCTGGGCGCTGGGGTTCGCGTCCCACGCCGAAGCGCTCTTCCGGTAGGGGTCGTTCTCCTCTTCGACCGCCCCGCCCCAGCGTAGAAGATACGCCGCGGCCATGTCGTTGTTGCCGCCGGTGTTCCGGTCGAGGCCGAAGCCGTGGAGGCTGGCCATGTTCTTCTCGGAGAAATCCCATTCTCCGCGTCCGGATTTCTTCAGCTGCGTCTCCAGCGTCGCAAACGCCGCGAACGTCCAGCAGGTTCCGAACGGATTCTGGTTTCTGACCGGCGTGATCCAGCCATGTTCGCGCGAATCCCATCTCGACGGCAGCGTTTCGGAAGTCGCGCGCAGAATCCGCGCCCCTCTCGAAAGCGACGATTGCCTGTTCGCCCTGTCGCCGTCCAATCTGGGCGGCGTGACATATCCGCCCGATGCGACGCCAGCGATCGGCGGCATCGCCGCGCACACGATCGCTGCAAGGCGCATCAGGCGCAGTTTCATCACCGTTCGAGCCCCCCGAGCACGCCGGCGATCTTGTCCATCGCCTCGTCGAGCAGCTTCTCGGTGTGCGAGGCCATGTAGCTGGTCCTGAGCAGGCATTCGCCCTCCGGCGTCGCGGGCGGCAGGACGGGATTAACGTACACACCGGCCTCGTAGACGCGCTTGACCGCCGCCAGCGTCGCCTCGACCGCGTACGTGTATAGCGGTATTATCGGCGTCGGATACCCCATCGCCGATTCGCGTATGCGGATCCCGCGCGCGGCGAACCCTTCGCGCGCGTACGACGAAAGCGAGCGCAACCGCTCCGGCAGCTCCGGATGGGCCTCGAGATGCCTGAGCGCCGCGAGCGCGACCGCAGTGTTGGCCGGCGGCATCGACGCTGAAAATATGAACGGACGCGACGTGTGGCGGACGAAGTCGACGACCTTGCTCTCGCCGGCCAGATATCCGCCGAGCGACGCGAGCGACTTCGAGAAAGTTCCCATGTAGATGTCGACATCCTTCTCCAGCCCGTAATGGAACGCGCGTCCGCGGCCGCCCCGCCCCATGACGCCGAGCCCGTGCGCGTCGTCGACCATCGTGCGCGCGCCGTATTTTTTCGCCAGCCGCACGATCTCGGGCAGGTTCGCGACGTCGCCGCCCATCGAGAACACGCCGTCGGTCACGACGAGCGCGCCGCGATCTTCCGGAACCTTCTTCAGACAATCCTCGAGCTCCGCCATGTCGTTGTGGCGGTAGCGCAGCATCTTGCCGAACGAAAGCTGGCAGCCGGCGTAGATCGAAGCGTGGTTCTCGCGGTCGCATATCACGTAGTCGTGCATCCCGACGAGCGCGCTGATTATCCCGGCGTTGGACTGGAAACCGGTCCCGAAAGTTATCGCGTCGTCCTTCTCCAAAAAGCCCGCAAGCTCCGCCTCGAGCTCGAGATGCAGATCGAGCGTCCCGTTGAGGAAACGCGACCCGGAGCAGCCGGTTCCGTACTTCTCGATCGCCTTGATTCCCGCCTCCATCACCTCGGGGCATATCGTCAGCCCGAGATAGTTGTTCGAGCCCAGCATTATCCGCCGCTTCCCCTCCATCACGACTTCGCTGTCCTGGCGCGACTCGAGATGGTGGAAATACGGATACAGCCCGGCCGATTTGACTTCGTCGGCCTGGGTCCACTCGAAGCACTTTTTGAATATATCCATTAAAGTCTCCAAAACCCGGAAAAGAATCAGACGAGAGACATTATACCACCCCGCGCGCCGGAATGCAAGCGGCCCTTCCCCCTGGTGAAGCGTCCGTACTCGATCGCGTCGCCGCCGCAGTTGTGGAGGCATCGCATGCAGAGCGTACACCCTTCACCCCATTCCGGCAAACCGTCCGCGCCGCGCGAAATCGCCCCGCAGGGACAGTTTTCCGCGCACTTCCCGCAACGCAGGCACTTGCCGGCGTCGACCGAAAACTTCTTCGCGCCGGACAGAAACCGGTCGAAGATCGCGCCGGCGAAATCCGTCTTCAGGCGTGCGAACGCACCCCGGTCGAGTTCGCGCACCCTCTCCCTCGCCGATATCTTCGCGGCGATCTGCGGAACCCTGCGCTCGAACGCCTCCGCTTTCTCGCGCGCCTCGTCGGGCGTGTCGAGGCGGAAGCCCGGCAGGGCGAGATAGGTGTCGGGCATCTTCGCGGAAAACGCCGCATCCAGCCCGAACGAAACCGCGGCGCGCAGACGGCGGTCGAAATCGACATCCGCCGCGCCTGTCGTGTCTCCGCAGACAAGCACCGCCCAGACGTATCCGAATTCGCGCCCACGAACGAGCGCCGGAAGCTCTTCGGACACGAACCGCCGCATTATGCGGGGCGTGCGCCAGCCGTATACCGGAAACACGAACCCCAGAGAAACGCTGTCGCCGCCAAGCTCCTTGCGGATTCTGGCGGCGACCCGTTCGCTGTTGCCGTTGCCGGAAAAAGCGTATATCAAGACCGGTTCAGCCCTCGACGATCGTCACGACCTTGCCGTCCTTGACGAATTTCACCTTGCCGTCCTTGAGGGCGAAAAGCGTGAAATCGCGACCCTGGCCGACGTTCTTGCCGGGGTGGATCTTGGTGCCGCGCTGGCGCACGATTATCGAGCCCGCCTTGAGCAGCTGCCCGTCGTAGGCCTTGACGCCGAGATACTTGGGGTTGGAATCGCGCCCGTTGCGCGCAGAAGCCGAAGTTGCCATTTTCCGTTACCTCCTCAGGCGATCGCCTTTACCGTCGCGACCGTGAGCTGCTGGCGGTGGCCGACGAGACGGCGGCTGCCTTTGCGGCGCTT
>JAGDAE010000047.1 GCA_017959645.1 Kiritimatiellia bacterium | reverse complement strand
TCTCCGAAGGTGGCCTCGTCGTCGTAAGGCTTCACTTCCTTTTCGTAGAACGCCTCTATGCCGCCTGGATAGTTACGCGGAATCTGCTATACTTCGTTGCGGGCCATGGCAATTACGGGCTTGCCCTTCTTGAGAACCAGGTTGCCGTCCGCATCGCGCTTTGGACGCATCACCGGAACTTCCCAGTAGCCGAACTCCTCATTTTTGAATATCTTGGACTCTGGCGTCTCCTTGAAGCTCTTCAGGAGCTTCAGAATGCGGTCGCAATCTGCCGCGCTCGTCTCACAGTTCTTCTCGCCTAGATTCTTCTTGAGCGGCGTGGAGATCGCCGTCGCGTCGATGAGCTGCACCTTCCCGCGGCGGCGCTTTTCCTTGCGGTTCGTGACAATCCAGATGTAGGTGCCAATGCCGGTGTTGTAAAAGTCCTTCTCGGGCATCGCGACAATCGCCTCGAGCATGTCGTTCTCGATGATATATTTGCGGAGGTTCGACTCGCCGCCGCCCGCACTGCCAGTGAAGAGCGAAGAGCCGTTGTGCACCTCGACGATGCGCGTACCAAGCTCAGTGTCCTTCATGCGGCTAACGCTGTTCGCAAGGAAGAGCATCTGACAGTCGCCGATGTCGGGAATAAAGCTCGTCTTGCCGTGGAAGAAGCGCGGGTCGGAAACCTCCTTCTTGTCGCCGATGCCCCAGTTCTTGAGATCCTCCTTCCAGGGCGTGCCGAAGGGAGGATTCATCACGCAGAAGTCGAACTTCTCGCCCGCGTGGCCGTCCTGCGAGATCGTAGAGCCGCAGGCGATGTACTGGTGGTCGGTCGAGCCGAGGCGGTAGGTGAACTTCTTGATGTTGCCGGAGATCATCAGGTCGGCCTTGCAGGTGGCGTAGGTGTCGTCCTGCAGTTCCTGCCCGAAGATCATCGTCTTGATCTTCCGGCCCGTCTCCGCGGCGATCTTGTCGAACTCCTCCTGCGTCACCGTGAGGATTCCGCCCGTGCCGCTCGCGCCGTCGTAGATCGTGTAGGTGCCGTCCTTGAGGGAATCCTTGACCGGCTCCACGGCGAGACGCGCGAGGAGGCGCACGTAGTCGCGCGGGGTGAAGTGCTCGCCTGCCTCGGTGACGTTGTTCTCTTCGTTGAAGCGGCGCAGGAGCTCCTCGAACATCGTGCCCATCGTGTGGTTGTCGAGGCTGGGGAGAATCACCTTGCCGTTGCCGTCCTTTACGGGCTTGATCGAGAGGTTGATCGAGGAATCGGTGAACTTATCGAGAATGGAACCGAGACGCCCCTTGTTCGTCAGCGCGTCCACCCAGTGGCGCAGCTGGAACTTGTCGATCACGTCCTGAACGTCGGGCGAGAAGCCGTTGAAGTACTCGAGGACGTTCATCTTGAGGCGCTGGGGGTCGATCTCGTTCTTCAGCGTGGACATCTTAAACGCCGAGGCGTTGTAGAACGGGTAGCCCGTCACCGGCGGGAGAAACTGCTCGTAGGGCAGCTTGTTCTTGTCGCAGAACGCCTTCTTCTCGAGGACCTTCGACTTGGTCTCCTCCAAGAGCACGTCGATGCGCCGCAGCACGGTGAAAGGGAGAATGATCTTCTTGTAGTCGCCCTTCTCAAAGGCGAACACGAGAACATCATTCGCGATGTTCCAGATGAAACTGAAAAGCTTCCCGTACTGCTGGCCGTCCATGCACTTTCCCTAAAAGAATTTTTCTGCGCATATTATACCAAATTTCGCTATAAATTAGCAATCCGCCAGCAGAATCCCCGTGTCCAACCTCTCTACCTGCATACACGCGGGAAGCCGAAAGACTACACATGGAAATATCCGCTTGAAAGCATGTCGTGGTGGGAATCATCCACTTTCTGGGCCTTGGACCACGCGAACTCGGCTTCGCGAAGTCCAGCCAGCGCCGTGCGCCAGTTCTCCGCCTGATTGACAAGCGACTCGAGGCCTGCGCAGAGCGACTCGACGTCCGTCAGAGCCAACGGAAACGGACGCACCAGGGCGTACGCACCGGTCTCGGGGTTCTGGCAGAGCGTCGCGCCCGCCGTTGCGCGCAGCAGGAAGTTGGCCTTGAGCATCATGGAGCCGAACGCGTCGGTCGCGCCGGGAGGCGGAAGCCCGATTTCCGCACACGCGATCAGACTCTGCGCCTGCGGATCTTCCAGCAGTTCCACGCGGATGCCGTCGGCCTCAAGTTCGGCGGTGTCGTCTGCGCCGTCCAGCCCCTTGATTCCGTATTTCGCGGCGAACGCCGCAAGAAGCTCCTTGAATTCCATACCATTCTCTCTTTTATGTCATCGCGATCTCGGCCTTTCCCTGAACGGCGCAACCGAGATTCTCCCTCTGGCGAAAACTGCAAAAGTTCTACCGCTCAAACGCATAGTTGCTGCACAAGAGCGGCTCTTTCAAGCGAATATCACGTGGCTGTCTGGCCTGTCGCCAGTGGATTCGACGGCAGCCGGGGCGTCGCCCGATAGATCGCCCTTGATGCGCTCCGCCCAGATGTCGCAAAGCTGCAGAATCTTCTCCAAGGTGGCGATAAAGTCGTCGACATCCTCGGAAGCCCTGTGGAAATCGAAGAAGTAGTTGTAGACGACGGTTTCAGTCTCAGGTTCCAGCGCGAAGTAGCCGCCGGCCGTCTCTCTGCCGAAAAGACCGCCCGCAAGCAAATCGCGATATACTTCGCGCGATGCATCGACCGGCAGCTCGGCCACCTCTACAAAACACAGAATCTTTTCCGTCGCCTCCACGAACTGGAGGTTCACGTTGTATTTGTCGTCGACGCGCATGCTGACCAGCCCGGATTCGTCCGGCTTTATCAAATCCACGCCGGACGCCTTCCGCACTTCGGCGAGAAACATCTCGTAATCTCTTTTCCCTGTCATGAAACCCTCCTGCAAAAGCCCATCTTCCGTCCGCCGGTTCCGGCGCGAACCGTCAGTCACCCGCGCTGCCGCAGAATTTCGTACATCGCGACGGCTGCGGCGACGCCTGCGTTCAGAGACTCGAACCCGCCAGGCATCGGCAGTTCGGCTATGAAGTCGCAGTTCTCGCGCACTAGGCGGGAGATTCCCGCGCCCTCCGCGCCGACAACGAGCGCGACCTTGCCCCTGAAATCGATTTCGGTATATTTTTTCGCGTCTTCCCCCCAGTCGAGTCCAGTGGTCCAGAACCCGTTCTCGCGAAGCTTCTCGAGTGCCCGCACGAGATTCACGACCCTGGCGACTTTGACGTGTTCGGCGGCGCCGGCCGACGCCCTGACGACGGCCGGGGTTATGCCGCACGCGCGGTCTTCGGGAATTATCGCCCCGGCCGCACCGACCGCGCACGCGGTGCGCAGGATCGATCCCACATTCTGCGGATCCTCGAGATGGTCAAAGACGACAACCAGAGCGTTCTCGCCGTCCGCGCCGTCGAGAATGCCGTCGAGACCGGCGTACGGATAGCCGTCCGTCTTCAGCGCGACGCCCTGGTGGTGTCCGAACCTGACGAGCCGGTCGAGCCGGTCGCGGTCCATGGTACGAATCACGAGCCGGCGGCTCTTCGCCTCGTCGCGTATGCGCCGGATCTGATCGTCTTCGTCCGGACGCTCCGGCGGAAGCACGATTTCGCTCGCGGCGCGCCGGCCGGCGGCAAGGGCCTCCTCCACGGGATTGCGCCCGTAGATCCACTCGCCGCCGGCGACCAGCTCTCTGGGTCCGCGCCCCATCAGCAGCGCTTGAGAAGCACGTCCTTCTCGTACTTGCTGACGGACTTGAACCATTCCTCGCCGGCGGGAACCTTCGCACGCTTGCAGAACTCGGCCCAGACGGACTCGAACGGATAGTTCTTGAACTCCTCCTGCATGACGAGCTGGGCGGTGTATTCGCCAGCGTCCTGCAGCGCCTTGAGCTGCGCGTTGGGCGTAAGCATCGCCTTGAGAAGCTCCTTCTGCATGTTGCGCATGCCGAGAACCCAGGCCGCGACGCGGTTGATCGAAGCGTCGAAGTAGTCGAGCGCGATGATGAAGTTCGACGGCCCCATGCGCACGATCTCCTGGGCGGCGCCGCGAAGAGCGTCGTCCTGGCGTATCACGTGGTCGGAATCCCACCTGACCGGGCGCGAAATGTGGAACGCGACCTTGGGGAAGAACATCTTGAACGAGCTGATCTTGTCGGCGACATTCTCGGTCGGATGGAAATGCCCCATGTCGAGGAGCGCAAGAATACCGCGTTTGAGGGCGTAGCCGAGCACGAATTCGTTGGAGCCGACAGTATAGCTCTCGAGACCGATGCCGAAAAGCTTCGACTCGAGCGTCGGGACCGCATAGCGCTTGTCGTATCTGGTTTTGAAGATCTTGTCGAGCGAATCGGCCATGCGCATGCGCGGCCCGAGACGGTCGGATGGCTCGTCCTTGTAGCCGTCGGGCATCCAGTAGTTGACGGCGCATGGCGTCTTGAGCTCCTTGCCGAAATATTCGGCGATCTTGAGGCACTGTATGCCGTGCTTGACCCAGAACGCGCGGATCTTCGGATCGGGGTTGGAGAGCGTAAGGGCGTCGGCCGCCTTCGGATGCGAGAAGAACGTCGGGTTGAAGTCAAGCCCGTATCCGCGCTTCTTCGCCCAGTCGACCCAGGGCTTGAACTCCTTGGGGGAGAGCTTGTCGCGGTCGACGATCTTGTCGCCGTGCACGCCGTAGCAGGCGTGGAGATTGACGCGGTGGCGGCCGGGGATGAGGGCCATGGCGAAATCGATATCGGCCATGAGCTCTTCTGGCGTGCGGGCCTTGCCGGGATAGTTGCCGGTCGTGAGCGTACCGGCGCCGGCACCTCTTACCGTCTCGAATCCGCCGACGTCATCGCCCTGCCAGCAATGCATCGAGATGGATATCTTTTCGAGGTCTTTCAGCACCTTCTCGGTGTCGATGCCGACCTTCGCGTATTTGCTTTTCGCTTCTGCGTAGCTCATTTGCTGTTTCTCCCTTTGGTTTTTCGGAAAACTTCAGATCTTCTTGGCGACGACGGCGATCGCGATCGAGGCCGCGAGAACTAGCAGCCCCGCGACCAGAGCCCGCCGCGTCTTCGCGCTCGTGCCCTTCCATTCGCCCAGCGCGACGCCGAGCAGCGACGAAAACAGGACGCACGATCCCATCACCACCGCGAACGAAATGTAGCGGAATTCGCCCATCGCCGGCTATCCTATTTTCTGGCAGACGAACTGCATCGCCCAGACGACGCCGGCGAGCGCGGCCAGAAACCAGCCGGCGTTCGCGTTGCGATAGTCGCCGAAACTGCGGTTTTTCGCGTTCTGGCGCAGGCACCAGACGGCGTTCACGGCGAAGCCGCCGAGCAGGACGATGACGAGAACCGGTATCCCGCACCACGCAGAGTCGGTTCCGGCGGCGAGAGCCGCCTCCTCTATCGCCTTTCCGCCCTGGAGGCCGAAATTCATCCCGGCCGAGGCGATTCCGGAGAACAGCGCTACCAGCATGCCTTTCCTGAAATCGAATTCGGCGACGGCCTTCTTCTTCGCCTCCTCGCTGAGCTCGCCCTCTTTGAATTTGCCGGCGAGCCCGACGAGAACGATGCCGGCGAGCGACACTACCACCGAAACCAGAGTGACGACCGCCGCCTTGTCGGCGACCAGATCGGCCGCGTGGCCGGTCGCGATCGGCGGAATCAGCGTACCGGTCGCCGAGCACAATCCGCAGCCGATCGCAAGCCCGAGCCCGATTCCGAGATAGCGTATCATCAGCCCCCACGTAAGGCCGCCCAGGCCCCACAGCGCGCCGAACAGGGCGCAACGGACAACCGTCCCGGACGGGACCGAACCGATCACCCCGAAAAGATCGGGACATGTCGCCAGCCCCAGCGCGAGCGGGAAAAGCACCAGCCCGGCGATCGCGTACACCAGCCAGTACGATTCGTATTTCCATCCTCTGATGCCGCGGAAAGGCAGCGCGAACACCGCGCCGGCGACGCCGCCGAGCGCGCATATTACTGTTCCGAGTGTCGAACTCATTTTCTTATTCCTCCTTTTTGGGTAGATCGAAAGAGCAGTTCACGACCGTGACGCCGGACGGCGAGAAATCGCCGACCCCGTTGACGCTCTTGAACCATTCCATTTCCTGCCCCTTGATCTGGACGTTTCTGAAAATCACGTTGTCCATCTCCCCGGCGTAGCGCGAACGGAAACGGTCGCCGAGCGTATCGATCTGCACGTCGACGAACGCGCTGTCCCTAAGCTTCACGCCGACCAGCCCGTTGCACCAGCAGTCCCTGCCCTTGACGTTGTAGAGTATCACCCCTTCGGTCCACCCGCCAAAGACGGCCTGGGAACGGTGGAAAGCCGGC
>JAGDAE010000046.1 GCA_017959645.1 Kiritimatiellia bacterium | reverse complement strand
TGCCCGCTGCTCCATCCGCCGCCCCCGCCGCCGCCGAGAGCGGTGTATCCGGTCTGGCCGATGACGAGCGTCGTCGCCCCGCCGTTGCCGCCGGGATCGGTCGTCGTAGCGCCCGCCTGGCCGCCCGCGCCGACCGTGAAATCGATCTCGCTGCCGTATTCGATCGCGACCGGAGTGTCGAACGCGATGTCGACGACTTCACCGCCGCCGCCGCCCCCGCCAATCGTGCCGCCGCCAGCGCCGCCACCGCCGACAAGCACCATGCGCGTAAGCAACAAATCGTCCGCCGCGGTTATCGTCCCCGCGCCGGCCGCGTTGGCGACATACACCCCGCCAGCCGGATTGCGCAGATACGTCGACGATTCCACCAGCGAATCGCCGAAACCTTCCCACCCGCCGGGACGTGCCGCCTCGAGAACCGCCAGCGCCTGGTTCGCCATCGTCAGAAAGCCGCCGGAAGTAGGATGGTAGTCGACCTTCTCGACGCCGCTGCAGCGTACGCACATCGCCGAATAGTGCGCCGCTATCGTCTCCATCGACGAGGCGTATTCCTCGGTAAGCGCGTAGGCGCTTTGCGCATCGTCGGTGGAGTTGACGACGACCAGTATCCCGGCGCCCGGAAAGTTGGTCTTGAGATAGTCGAGCAGATACGCGAACGCGGGGCGGAACTGCATAAGCTCGTCGGCCGTCCAGCCCGAATACACGAACTGCCCGAGCGGATCGTCGCCCTTCAGCCCGTAATCCTTGCCCCACCAGCAGTCGTTGCTGCCCCCGCAGATTATGAAAAGATCGGGATCGCCCAGCACGGCCAGACGCTCGGGAGAGATGAACGACGGCGTCGTAAGCGTGTTGTTCGCGTTGCACACCCACGAACCGGACCACGAGTTGTTGACCTCGAGCGTCCCGCCGAGCGCGTTTATTATGCGCATCCAGTAGGTCTGGGCCGCCGACGTCACGCCATTGTACGATCCGTCGTAGCAGGTCACGTAGCCGTCGGGCATCGTGCCGGAATAGGTGGAATAGCTGTCACCGATGACCGTAACGCGCGGACCCGCCGAAGCGACGGCGCAAACCGCGACAACTGCGGCCGCGCAGGCCGCATACAGACGTTTTCCCATGAGGTGTCCTCCTGAAAGCATTTTCTGAAGCAATTGTACCATAATCGCGAAACGACTGTCAAGCGGCGTCGCACCGTTTTCTTTCTTTCAATAGTCAAATCGCAAAATCTTCACATCGTCATCTCTTGTTGATGATGATTTGTTATATACCATGTTAAGATTACTTGTTAGGTTATTGAATTAGAGGTTTTCGTCGGCATACATTACACCAAAATCCATCCTGGCATTGCAAGCGGCTCTCCGGCTTGAAGATTCCCAGGTTTTTCGCACCGTGCGCCTACTCGACGTCGATCTCGCCGATCGGATTCTTGTCCTTCGGCTTGTCGAGACGGAACGACAGTATTTCGCGCCGCTCGTCCGCGCGCCCCCAGCCGGTGTAGACCGTCGCCGTTACGACCGCCGCGCCGGTCAGCGCCTGGCGGTGCGATGCGTAGTAGTTCGCCAGAATGCGGTACTTGCCGCTTTTGGAATCTTTGCGCAGATACTCTTCCGGACCGTACCCGGTCGTAACATCCTCCGAGACGAATCCGCCCGACTTGGTGCGCCGGTGCCCGTAGAACGCCTCTTCGCCGTCCGGCTCCAGCACGTGCAGATCGACGTCGGTCTCGTCCGCGTCCCACGAAAGCACTATTCTCATCGCAAGCGGCATGTCGCGCCTGAACGCCGCCTCGATCTCTGGAATCGCCGGCTTTTTCTCCGCTCCCCAGCCGGACGAAACAATCCACGCTGCGAGCCCGTTGAGTTCCTCGAGCGCGAATACCGCCGTCTGCATGTCGTTCCCTCTCCTTCCGCTGCGGCGCGCAGAAGGCGTGAACGCCGCCTCGAACATCAGTTTCGCCGCCTCCTCGAGATCCTGCGCCGCCCGGACGCGCTCGCCGGACGCGAAAAGCCCCTTGCCACGTTCGGCGAGCACCAGCGCCAGATCGCGTCTGCTCTGCGGCTCCTCGCCGCGTTCGCAAAGGACGTGCCTGAACGCCGCCACCGCCTCGTCGTACGCTCCCGCCTCCCTGAGACGCCAGCCCATCGTCCGCCAAAGCCCGATATCCTCGAGCCGCATCTCGGCGAGATTCGAGATTATCCTCCGCGCCAGCATCCCTTCGCCTTCCTTGAAGAAAAGCCCGGCGCAGTCGAGATAGAACGCCGGCGAATCGCCGTAGCTCTTGCGCTGCACGATATATTCCGCATATTTGTCCTTCGCCGCGCCGATCGCCTTGAGATACGGCGTTTCGGGGTCCCACGGTTTGATCGTCACCGTCGCCGCTCCGGACGACGCGCTCTCGGGGCTCTCTTCCGTCTTCGCCGCGTCCGCCACCGCGACCGCCGCCATCGAATCCGCCGGTTCGCGCCTGCTCATCCTCATCCGGCCAAAGGCATGCGCGTTTCTTCTCGCCCCGCCGCCGGCGGCGGCGTTCAGCATTTCCTCGGGTTCTTCGGCTTCGACCCCATCCCCATCCGAAGCCGCCGAGCCATCGGACAAGGTGTCGAAAAGTCCGCTTTTCGGGGTGTTGCTCGGCGGAATGGGATCGTTCCACCATTTCACCCGCTCCTCCCAGTACGAAAGCAACGCCTGCCGGTGCTCCGTCCTTTCCCTCTCGGCTGCGATCTGGTCGTCTTCGGCGGCCCGGCGACGCACCCATTCGCCATGAAAGGAGAACGTCTTCGGCGGCTCGATCGAATACTGCAGATACTGCTCGAGCGTCTCGAGCACGATTAGCGAAGTCACCGGCGAGGCGATGCAGTATTTCCGTCCGAGCTCCGCCAGCTCGCGGCGGTTCGCATCCGGCGCGGACGAAAGTTCGGCGATCCTGTCCGCCGCCCATACCGTGGCCAGAAGCGTGCCCTTCGCCACCTCGCCGGCGCACTCGCCGTCCTTCGCTTTGCGCACCTCGATCCTGCGCCCCGCCCTCAGCTCGCAGTCTCGCTCGTCGGTGAAGACGAAGCCGTTTCCGGATTCTTCCGCGAGCCGGTCCGCAAGGTCGAGACAGGTCGCGCCGTCGTAGACGAGCGCATCGACCGCCGCCAGCAATTCCGCGCGCGTGGTGAATTCCTGCGCCGGGGCGACCGTGTCGCGGAATACATGGAGCTTCCACTCTCCGGTCTCGGGCAGATTCTCGAGAAGCGCGCGGTCGGCCGCCGTCTTCCCGTCTCTGGACATCGATGCGTCCCAGAAAATCGACGCTTTCGCCGCCTGTCGCAGAAGCCCGGCGCGCGAAACCGGCTCGCGCACCGTCGCCGCGAACACTTCCTCGCCGTCGGTCTCGAATATGGTGCTCACGCCTTCCGGACGCTTCTCCCTCTCGGCGACGTGGACGATTTTCGCCCTGCGCGGCTTGCCGGGTTCGAGCGGATAGATGCGCGTTCTCCAGACGTTGCCCTTCACATTCTCGACGATGCCGGGATCCACCCCCTTGCGTTTTTCGTTCTCGAACGCCACACGCGCCTTCTCCTTTTCGCACACCACGCCGGGAACCATCGTCCCGTTCACCTCGAGCGAATAGCCGCATACCGTCGCTCCGTCCGGAAGCGGCAGCTCCAACTCCCCCTCGAACACGCGCGGATTCGGGTTGGTGAACACGATCGTCGTCTCCACCTTCTGGAAAAAAGCATTTTCCTCGACCACCTGCGCCGATGTCTCCACGGCGACCGGTTTCTCGTCGGCGGCAATCGAAGCCGGACGGAACACGGGCGTCGGCACAATCGTCTGGGCGACTGCGGAACAGACTATGGCGAATGCGGCTGGCAGCGGGATGATCTTGTTCATGGCATCTACCTTTCGCGCCTATTATATCATATTTCCCCGCCTGCGTGGGCGGCAAAACGCTGCTGGAATAGAGGTTTCGAAACATTGAACCTAAAGTCGTCAGTTGAACCTCAGTTGCGCTGCAGTTTTGCGGCGTGACAAAACCGCCCGCCCGGATTCGCTTGCAAGGCCGGTTTTTATTCAATCTAGCCCGACTTTCCCCAAAAACCGGCTGATGAAAAAATCTTCAGCGCAAAAGTGCGCGAAATTCTGCCGCCACGCTGTAGTTCGGACGTTACCGCCCTAAAATGGGTTGTGGTGAAGACCTTTAAAACCGGAATAGCCCTTGTATAAGATCGGAAAAGTCCTCTGATGTTTTCACAGGTGCGCGAAGAGTCGTGTTTTCGGGCGGGGGTATTGACTTGCGGGGGTGAAAAAGTGTATAATTGGCGGCAATTTTTTTGGAGGTTCAAATGTCTGAAGATCTGCAGGCGTTGCTGGAGAAGATAAACCGCGAGGGGCTCGAGAAGGCCGAACGCGACGCGAACGGGCTTTTGTCGAAAGCGAAAGCGCAGGCCGATGCCATCGTGGCCGAGGCGAAAACGACGGCCAAAAAGCTTCGCGCCGACGGCGAAAAGGCGGCGGCGGACTATGCGGAGCGGGCGCGGGAGTCGCTTCGCCAGAGTGCGCGCGACACGATACGTTCCGTCAAGAACGCGGTCGAGGAGATGCTCGGGAATCTACTGGCGAAGAACGTCGAAAAGGCGCTCGGCGACGAGGATGCGGTCGTCGCGCTGGTCAAGAAGGCGATCGCGTCGGTCGCCGGCGACGCCGAGGTGGCGGTGGACGGGCCCGGACTCGCGGCGGCTCTGAAGGCGCAGCTGGCGTCCGAAAAGAACATCTCGGTCGTCATCGACGAAACACTCGGCGCCGGTTTCTCGGTGCGCGTCGAGGGCGGACGCGTCGAGCACTCTTTCACGGCCGAAACGATCGCCGGCGAACTCATGCGCCGGCTGCGTCCGGATCTGGCGGAACTTCTGAAGTAAGATGCCGCTCGACTATATCGTGTGTTCGCTGCCGGCGCTCGAATTCGGCGCGGAGGCGCCGGTCTCGGCGGAACGCTTCCGCGAGATCGCCGGCGAGGTGGAGATTCCGGCGGAGTGGCGGGATCTCGAAACCCAGCTGCGCAACGCCGTCGCCGAGGCGCGCGGAGGCGAAAAGTACCGCCGGCCGGCACATGGATGCTCGATGTACTGGCGCAACCGGGTGCTCGCCTGCTTTCAGGAGAAGGACGTCTATCGTCGTCAGGAGGCGATAGACAGGGTGTGGTGGGACGCGGCCGGCGAACTCGCCGACCCGGCCTCGCCGCTCGGCAAGGGCGCGCTCGCGGCCTATGCGATACGCCTCGGAATCGCCGCAAGACGCGCGAAAATTTCAAAAGACAAGGGCAACGAGGCGTTCGACCGCCTCGCCCGGGAGACGAAAAGATGACAACAACCGGTAGCGTCAGAGTCGTCAACGGCAATATGATAACCGTCGAATTCGACGGCGCGGTGGCGCAGAACGAGGTCGGGTACGCGTTACTCGGCGGCATGCGGCTGATGGCTGAGATCGTGCGCGTTCGCGGGAGCAGGTGCGACATGCAGGTTTTCGAGTCGACGACCGACCTCAAGGTCGGCGACAAGGTAGAGTTCTCTGGCGAAATGCTCGCCGCCGAACTGGGGCCGGGCATGCTCGCGCAGGTCTACGACGGACTGCAGAATCCCCTGCCGGAACTCGCGAAGGAGGCGCAGAAGATATCGAAAGACGCCGGCTACTTCCTGCAGCGAGGGATGTATCTGCCGGGGCTTCCGCGCGACCGGAAGTGGGACTTCCATCCGACCGCGAAACCCGGCGAGCGGGTTTCGGCCGGCGTGCCGCTCGGCTGGGTGACCGAGGGGATCTTCGACAACAAGACGATGCCGGGCCACAAGATCATGGTTCCCTTCGCCTTCCGCGGCAACTTCACCGTAAAGTCGGTCGCTCCGGCCGGCGACTACACGGTCGAAGAGACAATCGCGACGCTGACCGGCGCCGACGGCAAGGACGTCGAGGTCAAGATGATGCAGCGCTGGCCGGTGAAGGTTCCCATCAAGTGCTTCGCCGAACGGCTCGCGCCGAGCCAGACGCTGGAAACGACGGTAAGGACCATCGACACCTTCTTCCCGGTCGCGGTCGGCGGAACCTACTGCATCCCCGGCCCGTTCGGCGCCGGCAAGACGGTTCTGCAGCAGACCACCGCGCGCTACGCGAAGGTCGACATCGTAATTTCCGCAGCCTGCGGCGAACGCGCGGGCGAAGTCGTCGAGACGCTGAAGGAATTCCCCGAGATCGTCGACCCGAAAACCGGCCAGTCGCTGATGAAGCGGACGATCATCATATGCAACACCTCGTCGATGCCGGTCGCCTCGCGCGAAGCGTCGGTCTACACGGCGGTCACGCTCGCTGAATACTTCCGCCAGATGGGGCTCAACGTACTCGTACTCGCCGATTCCACTTCGCGCTGGGCGCAGGCGATGCGCGAACTTTCCGGCCGCCTCGAGGAGATTCCCGGCGAGGAGGCGTTTCCGGCCTATCTCGAATCGCGCATCGCGGCGTTCTACGAGCGCGCCGGCAGGGTGCAGCTCAAAGACGGCTCGACCGGTTCGGTCACGATCGGCGGCACGGTCTCGCCCGCGGGCGGAAACTTCGACGAACCGGTAACCCAGGCGACCCTGAAGGTCGTCGGCGGCTTCCACGGGCTCTCCCGCGCGCGCTCCGACGCGAGACGCTACCCGGCCATCGACCCGCTCGAAAGCTGGAGCCACTACAATTCCGTCATCGAGCAGAATCGGGTCGAACGCGCACGCGACATCCTGCGAAAAGGCAGCGAAGTCGGGCAGATGATGAAGGTCGTTGGCGAAGAGGGAACCTCGCTCGAGGATTTCACGACATATCTCAAGGCGGAGTTCCTCGACGCGGTGTACCTGCAGCAGAACGCATTCTCCGACGCGGACGCGACAACCCCGGTCGAGCGCCAGCGCGTCATGTTCGACATCGTCGAAAAGGCGCTGGAGGCGTCCTACCGGTTCGAAGACAAGGACGAGACCAGAAAGTTTTTCGCAGATCTGCGCCAGCAGTTCATCGACTGGAATGACAAGCGTTTCGACAGCCCGGAATTCGAATCCGGTCGCGCGGCACTGGCCGCAAAAATCGAGGAGTCGGCAAATGTTCAATAACAAAGTCTACCACCGCATCGACGCCCTTTCGGGCTCGATCGCCACCCTACGCGCCGAGGGCGCCGGCTACGGCGAGATCGCCGAGATAGAATCGCGCGCGGGCACGTCCCTCGCCCAGGTCATCAAACTCGACGGCGACAGCGTCACTTTACAGATTTTCGCCGGCGCCAGAGGCGTGGACACGGCCGCGAAAGTGCGCTTTCTCGGCGAGACGATGAAAGCCCCCTTCTCGGACGCGCTGCTCGGGCGCGCGTTCACCGGCTCCGGCCGGCCGCGCGACGGCGGACCCGAAGTCGCCGACAACCCCTCGCCGATCGGACAGCCGTCGGTGAACCCGGCCAGACGCGTCATGCCGCACGAAATGGTCAGGACCAACATCCCGATGATCGACCTTTTCAACACGCTCGTGAAGTCGCAGAAACTGCCGATCTTCGCACGCGCCGGCGAACCCTACAACGAACTGCTCGCGCGAATCGCGCTGCAGGCCGACTCTGACGTCATCGTCATCGGCGGCATGGGGCTGAAGTACGACGAATATCTCAAATTCCGCTCGACGCTCGACAAGTCGGGCGCGCTCTCGAAGACCGTGATGTTCGTGCACACCGCCGCCGACCCGACGGTCGAATGCATGCTCGTACCCGACATCTCGCTCGCCGTCGCCGAAAAATTCGCGCTCGCCGGAAAGGACGTGCTCGTTCTGCTGACCGACATGACCGGCTTCGCCGACGCGATGAAGGAAATCGCGATCACCATGGAGCAGATACCCTCGAACCGCGGCTACCCGGGCGACCTCTATTCGCAGCTCGCCGCGAGATACGAAAAGGCCGTCGACTTCGACGGCGCAGGCTCGATAACCATCCTCGCGGTGACGACGATGCCGGGCGATGACGTAACCCACCCGGTGCCAGACAACACCGGCTACATAACCGAGGGGCAGTTCTACCTCAAAAACGGACGCATCGAGCCGTTCGGTTCGCTGAGCCGCCTCAAACAGCAGGTGAACAAGAACACCCGCGAAGACCACCGCACCATCATGGACGCGATGATAAAGCTCTACGCGCAGTACAAAGAGACGGTGGAGAAGCAGTCGATGGGCTTCAAGATGTCCGCGTGGGACGTCAAGCTGCTCAAGTACGGCGAGACGTTCGAGCGCGAAATGATGGATCTTTCGGTAAACATTCCGCTCGAAGACGCGCTCGACCTCGGCTGGAAGATCCTCGCCGACTGCTTCGACAAGGGCGAGGTCGGAATACCCAGCAAGCTCTCGGACAAGTTCTGGCCCTCGCGTTGACCGAGGCCGCAAATCACGAATAAAAAAGAGGCGGGACTGGTTCCCCTTGGGCCCGTCCCGCCTCGAAATGCGGATGTTCCGATCCGGCAGATATTGTACCATACCTCCGCGTCCGGAAGGCAATCGGCAATATCTTGCGCGGGCCATAGCCCGCGCCTATGCCCGCCGTCAGAAGCGATACTGCAGCGAGAACACCGCTCCGGAGCCGACGCCGAGGTTTTTCGTCGAGCCCCTGCGGTAGAACTTGTCCTTGTCGCCGGTCTCGGCGAAGGCGGCCACGAGCGTGAGCGAATCGGTCACGAACCACGCGACGTGTCCGTCCCAGTAGTCGTGGTTGCGTATTCCGTCGCCCGCGTCGATCCCCTGCTTGTACTCGGCGCCGATCGCCACGTTTTCGGCGGGGAGGATGTCGATGTTGCCGAACGCGGCCACATTGTAGTCGTTGTGCCCGACGACGCCGTTGACCACCTCGTCAGACAGGAGCGCGCCGGCCGAAAGCAGCACCGGCACCGGCGTCTGCGTTATCAGCTTGGACGCGACCGCGTAGGCGTCGAAACCGTCGTCGTCCAGCTTGAGCGCCTCGACGGTTCGCGAATCGGTGTACTTGTACACGCCGCCGACGGCGACCGCCGGCAGCCACGAGGTGTCGAACGCGTTTTCGTCGAGAAGCCGCAGCTTGGCGCCGAGATTGTAGGTGTTTATCGACTTGTCGCCATACTTGTGCGCATTGACGAGTCCGTATCCGGCCGAGAACTCGACCCGGTTGGCGAACGTGAGCGCCGCCGATGCCGCGAGCCAGTCGATGCCGGCGTCGTTGAGGTTGACGTACCACGCGCCGAACTGCGGCGTCGATACGATCGAGTCGAGCGTGCTTTCGCTTTCGCCGTCTCCCCACGGCCCGCCGGCCGTGTACGCTAACGGGTTGAAGGCGATGCCGCCGGTTCCCTGCAGGTTGTTCAGCGGAACCCCGGCCGTCAGGACCGACGCCTCCGCGATCGCGATCGATGCCAGCGAAATTTTGATGATGTTTGCGTTCATTGTCAGTTTCCTTTCTTTGTGTTTCCGTTTGTCATATCGCCGCGAGCGCGGCGTCGAGAGCGTCGGTGATGTCGTCGATGTGTTCGAGACCGATTGAAAGACGTATGAGCTCCGGCCTGACTCCGCCCTTTATGAGGTCCTCGTCGGAAAGCTGCGAATGGGTGGTCGAGGCCGGATGGATGATGAGGCTTTTCGCGTCGCCCACGTTGGCGAGGAGGGAGAAGATGTCCCCATTCGCCGCGTCCGTGACCTTGCGCGCCTCCTCCGAGCCGCCCTTGACGCCGAAGACCACCATGCCGCCCGCTCCGTGCGGCAGATACTTCTTCGCCAGCTCCGGCTGCGAAAGCGACGGATATTTCACCCATGCCACTTTCGGATGCTTCTCGAGCCACTTCGCGACCGCAAGCGCGTTCTCCGAATGCCGCGCAATCCTCAGCGGGAGCGATTCCACCCCCTGCAGGAAGATCCACGCCGCATCCGGCGCAAGACACGGTCCCTGGTTGCGTATCCCCACCGTCAGCAGACGTATGGAGAACGCTACGGGCTTCAGCGGCTCCGGCAGATCATGCGCGAAGCGAAGCCCGTGGTAGCCGGCGTCCGGCTCGTTGTAGAGCGCGAACTTCGGATCCGACCAGTCGAATCCGCCCTTCTCGACCGCGATTCCGCCGATGCCTGCCCCGTGCCCTCCGATCCACTTCGAAAGCGAATGGACAACTATGTCCGCACCGTGGTCGAACGCGCGCAGCAGCGGCGGCGGCGTGAAGGTGGCGTCGACGACGAGAGGAAGCCCGTGGCGATGGGCGACCTCGGCGTAGCCCTCGATGTCGGCGATTTCAAGTGCGGGGTTGCCGACCGCTTCGACAAAGAGAAGCCTAGTCTTCTCGTTTATCGCAGCCTCGACTGCCCCGAAATCGTTGACAGGAGTGAAGTTGACCTTGATTCCCGCGTTGGGGAGAATGGCGTCGAACTGGCTGAAAGTTCCGCCGTAAAGGTTGTTCGCAGCGACGATCTCGTCGCCGGCGCGGGCGATGTTGGTCACGGTGAAGTATATCGCCGCCGTTCCGCTCGCGAACGTCTGCGCGGCCGCGCCTCCCTCGAGCGCGGCGATGCGCTTCGCGAGCACGTCGTTGGTCGGGTTCATCAGCCGCGCGTAGATGTTGCCCAGTTCGCGCAGGCCGAAGAGGTCCGCGCCGTGCTTCGAGTCGCGAAAGTTGTACGCCGTCGTACGGTAAACCGGCACCGCGCGGGCGTGCGTCGCAGGGTCGCCCGACGCGTCCTGGCCAGCATGGACCGCCAGCGTTTCGATATGGTATTTTTTCTCGCTCATTTCCGATTCTCCTTTCCCGGGTTTTGATGGCGCATATTATCGCATATCCGCCGCAGGATAGGGTAATCGGAATTATGAGCGATGTGTCATAGACTCATCCTATGCCGCACGATCAGCCAATCGCAGCCTTCGTCTGCACGATTCTGAATCAGCCTGTGCGCCTTGCCGCATCGGCAAACATCTTGCGGACACGCCCTCGCAGCGCATCGTTCAATTCGTCCTGCATCGCCCCAAGGTGCTGGATGCAATAGTCGAGAACGGCGGACGGATGATTTCCCCCGTAGAACATCCCAATCAGCTCATCCGCCAGCCCTTCCACCGGCGAGTCCTGGTTGCGCAGCAAATTCATCACGTCGTTCTTCA
>JAGDAE010000045.1 GCA_017959645.1 Kiritimatiellia bacterium | reverse complement strand
TGGCGTCGGGGCTGGTCGTGCTGCTCGTCAACGGGGCCAACAGGTTCGCGGACGGAGTGATGGCGGCCGATCGCGCCTACGAGGGCGTTCTGCGGTTCGGCCGGACGACCGATACCGGCGACGCGTACGGGCGCGAGACCGCCACTGGACTTGCCGCGCCGTCCGATTTTTCGCGGTTTCGCGGCGACATATTCCAGACCGAGCCCCGGTTCTGTTCGGTCCGCCGGGAGGGTTCGGCTGGCTATGAAATCGCCGATACCGGCGAACATTCGCCGTTTCTCGCGCACATCTACCGTCTTGACGTCGAAGCGGACGGCAAATTTCGCCTGAAAGCGTCGAAGAATCTGCTCGTGCGCGCGCTTGCGACGGAAATGGGCGCAACGCTCGAATCTCTGCGCCGCACCGTGGTCGGCAAGTTCTCGGTCGATTCGGCCGTGCCGTTCGACCGGCTCCTCGATACCGAAATCAAGGATTTTCCGTCATGCGTGATGCCGGCGAGCGAAGCGTTGCGGTAGGATTCTTCGACGGGGTGCATCTCGGCCACCGGGCGGTGATCGACGCCGCCGACGAGGTTCTGACTTTCCGGAACCATCCGCTTTCGGTGCTCCGCCCCGGGAGTATGCCGCCGCTGATAACCGATTTCGAAACCAGGGTGCGCATGATCGGAAAGCCGGTTACCGTGCTCGAATTCACCAAGGAGCTGGCCGCAATGCCGCCTGGAGAGTTCGCGGAACGGTTCTTCCGCCGGCGCCGCGTCGTCTGCGGGGAGGACTGGCGTTTCGGCAGGAACGGCGAAGGCGACGCCGGCACCCTGAGAAGTCTCGGCTACGAGGTGCTGTCCGTGCCCCACGCGATGTACAGAGGCGAGCGCATATCTTCGTCGCGCATACGCGAATGTCTGGAGAAAGGCGACATCGAATCGGCGAACGCGATGCTCGGGCGGCCGTATTCGATGATGTTCGGGCGCGTTCGCGGCAAGGGCGAGGGGACGAAGCTCGGCTATCCGACGGTAAATCTGCGCCGCGGCGTCTATGCGGTGGAGGCGGACGGCAAGGCCGGCGTGGCCAACTTCGGCTTCGCGCCGACGTTCGGAGTCCGCGCATGGAAGGAGCCGACGCTCGAGGTCCATTTCCTCAAGTTCCTGCGCGACGAGCGCAAGTTCTCCTCGGCGGAAGAGCTCAAGGAACAGATCGCCAAAGACGTTTCGGAGGCCGAAAATGGGATTTTTTAAGGCGTACGACATGCGAGGGACCTTCGGGGTCGATTTCGATCTCGACACCGTGAGAAAAGTCGGCAAGGCGCTGCCGCAGGCGGTAGGCGGCCGGCGCTGGCTCGTCGGCCGCGATTGCCGGCTTACGTCCGCCGCCGTGCGCGACGCGCTGGTCGAAGGTCTGCGTGAGGCCGGGGCGGAAGTGACGGATATCGGGCTTTGCACGACGCCGATGGTCTATTTTTTCACCGCCGAGGACGGCTACGACGGCTCGGTGATGGTAACCGCTTCGCACAATCCGCCGTCCGACAACGGTTTGAAAGTGTCGATGAAAACCGCGCTACCGGTCGGCCATGCGAACGGACTCGACCGGGTGGAGGAGATTGTCAATGGACTTTCTTGAGCGCTACGTCGGATGGATGAAAGACCGAGCCCCCGATCTCGGCGATCTGCGGTATGCGGTGGATTGCTCGAACGGGATGGCGTCGCTGCTGGCGCGCGAGATGTTTCCCGGCGCGGAATTGCTGAACGCCGCGCCCGACGGGAGGTTTCCCGCCCACTCGCCGAATCCGCTCGATCCCGCCGCGCGCGGACAGATCTCGGCGGCGGTGCGCGACGGCGGGCTCGACTGCGGGGTTATCTTCGACGGCGACGCCGACCGCGCGATGTTCGTGGACGAGCGGGGCGAATTCGTCCAGCCCGACTTCCTCATTCCGGTCGTCGCGCGCTCGTTCGGCGAGAAGGGCAAAGTGATACACGACGTCCGCACTTCGCGCGGAGCGATCGAGACTCTGCGCGAGGACGGCTGCGAGCCGGTCATGGTGCCGGTCGGGCACGCCTTCGCCAAGCCGGCGCTGCGGGAAACCGGCGCGTTCTGCGGAGGCGAGCTTGCGGGGCACTACTATTTCCGAGATTTTCACGGCTGCGATTCCGGGGTATTCGCCGCCATGCGCATCCTCGGCGAAATCGCCGCCGCGAAGAGGCGCGGCGAGACGTTTTCGCGGATGATGTCGCCGATCTGCTCGCGCTACGCGAATTCCGGCGAGATGAACTTCAAGGTCGGCGACAAGGATGCGGCGATCGGACGCGTGCTCGAGGCGGCGAAGGGATTCGGGCCGGAAATTTCGCGCAGCGAGATCGACGGAATCCGCGTCGAATTCCCGGATGGATGGATCAACGTGCGCAAATCGAACACCGAGCCGTATCTCAGACTGATTGCCGAGTTCAGGGAATCCGGTACGCTCGCGTGGCGAACGGCCATTCTCGAGGCGGCGGTGAATGCTCGTTGATTTCCACATACATTCGACCGCTAGCGACGGCACGATTCCGCCCGGGGAACTCGCCGTGCGCACGCGCTTTCTCCGCGCCGCAGCCTTGACCGACCACGACAACACCGGCGGGCTTGCCGAGTGGCCCGGCGTGAAGGGAATCGAGCTTTCGGTGGAGCCGGGAGAAGGTTTCGACCGCTTCCATCTGCTTGGACTCGGCATCGACCCCGGAAACGCTTCGCTGCGCGGGCTGCTGGAGAGGATACAAGCGGGACGCGACGAGCGCAACCGCAGGATTCTCGAAAATTTCAGGCGCGCCGGAATCGAGATCTCCCCGGATGAGCTTTCGGCGTACGCGAAGGGGAAGGTCGTCGCCCGGCCCCACATTGCGGCATGGCTCGTCGACCGCGGCTACGTGCAGACAAGGGCGGAGGCGTTTGCGGTCTATCTCGAAAAGAGTTCCCCGCCGGCGACCCGGTGCTACGAAACGCGCTACCGTCCGACGCAGGCGGAAGCGTTCGCAGCGATCCATGCGGCCGGAGGGCTCTGCATCATGGCGCATCCCAAGTTCTGGCGCGATGCATGGAAGACTTCCGCGCCGGATTTCGAGCGCGCCGAAAGGGAACTGGCGGCGCTCAAGGAGCGCGGTCTCGACGGCATAGAGGCGTTCTATTCGGCTAACACGCCTCAGGAAAACGCCAGGTTCGCAGAAATCGCGCAGCGGCTCGGGTATCTGGCGTCGGCCGGCAGCGACTTCCACGGCGCCAACAAGCCGGGGATCGAACTCGGAATCGACGTTCCGGAGCGTCTGGTCGCGCCGCTGCTCGAGCGCCTCGGCTGAAGCGGGAGCCTCTGGCTTTCGCGTTTTTCCGCCCCCGCCATGGCTCAAAATATGGTATAATTCACCCAACAAAAGGAGAACGACCATGCTCAAGACTCTGATAAAGAACGCGCACGTGATTTCGCCCGGACTCGATCTGGAGAACGCTTTTATCGCAATCGAAGGCCGCAAGATAAAACAGGTCGGAGCGAAGAAGATTGCCGACAAGGGATTCGACACGATCGTCGACGCCGGAGGCAAGTATCTGATGCCCGGATTCATCGACGTGCACACCCACGGCGCGCTCGCGTACGATTTCTGCGACAAGGATCCGCAAGCGGTGTTCGAGCTGGCGAAAGCGAAGCTGCAGGAAGGCGTGACTACCCTGCTGCCGACGACGCTCACCGTCTCGGGGGAGGAGCTGAAGACCGCCGCGCGCAATGCCGCCGCCTATGTGAAGGCCGGTTCGCCCTATGCGAAGATACCCGGCATCCATCTTGAAGGTCCGTTCATCAACGTAAAGTGCTGCGGCGCGCAGAATCCGGCATTCGTGCGCAAACCGTCGATAAAGGAAGTCAAGGAGATCGCTAAGATATTCCCGGTGAAGCAGATCACCTACGCGCCCGAGACCGAGGGCGGGGCGAAGTTCGCCAGGGAATGCATAAAGCTCGGCATCGTGCCCAGCTGCGGCCATACCGGCGCCAGATTCGCCGATCTGAAGGCGGCCTACCGCAACGGTCTGCGCCACATGACCCATTTCTGCAACCAGATGACGCCGCTCCACCATCGCGAGATCGGCATGGTCGGCGCCGGTCTGCTCGTCGAAGACCTGAACACCGAGGTGATCTGCGACAAGATCCACCTCTGCCCAGACATGCTTAATCTCGTGTTCACCCGCCGCGATCTGGCGCACGTGCAGATGATAACCGATTCGCTGCGCTGCTCGCACTGCAAGGACGGCTATGCGTTCACGATGGGCGGACTCAAGGTTCTGTTGAAGAACGGCGAGGCGCGGCTGGTCGAGGGCGGCAATCTCGCCGGCTCCACGCTCTGGATGGGCATGGGACTCAAGAACGTGCACGAGATAACCGGCATCCCGCTCGAACGGCTTGTCCGCACCACGTCGTGGAACCAGGCGATCGAACAGGGCTGGGGCAAGACGCGCGGCAAGATCGAGAAGGGCTACACCGCCGATCTCGTCATCGTCGACAAGCGCACTTGGAAGCCCGCCGCGGTCTTCGTCGACGGCGAACAGAGAATCTGACAGGAAGGGAGGTCTCATGGAAACCGTGCTTGACGCGGACAATTTCGGGGCGGAGGTTCTCGAGAGCGAATTCCCCGTGCTTGTCGATTTCTGGGCGGAATGGTGCGGCCCTTGCAGGATGCTCGCGCCGATCGTCGCCGAGATCGCCGCCGAGCGCGAGGGGACGCTCAAGGTCGGCAAGGTGAACGTCGACGATTCGCCGGAGCTGGCGGCGAAATACGGGGTGATGTCGATACCCGCGCTCTTTCTCTTTCGCGGCGGCAAGGCCGTCGCCAGCGCGACCGGCTTCATGACGAAAGCGGAACTGGAGGCGAAGCTGCTTTCCTGAGCGCGGATGGGCCGGGAACATCTCTCGTCGCGTTTCGGCGTCATACTGCTCAGCGCCGGCTGCGCGGTAGGATTGGGCAACGTCTGGCGCTTCCCGTATATCGCCGGCAAGAACGGCGGCGGGCTGTTCGTCTTGCTGTATCTGGTCTTTCTCGCGATTCTCGGCCTGCCGGTGCTGATCATGGAATTCGCCGCCGGGCGCGCTGCGGGGCGGCCGATTCTGAGCCTGCATTCTTCGCTTACGCCTGGCAAGCCGGCGTGGCGTCTCCATGGCTTCGCGGGGTTGGCTGGCAACGTTGTTCTGATGATGTTCTACACTGTCGTCGCCGGCTGGATGCTGATATACTTCGTCCGCACCGCGTCCGGTTTCTTTTCGCCGCTCGATCCTTCGGGGGTTGCGGCCGCTTTCGCCGGCATGCTCGCTTCTCCGGCGGAACAGATCGCGGCGATGGTTCTCGTCTGCGCGGTTTCGGCCGCAGTCTGCGCCATGGGGCTCAGGCGCGGAGTCGAGCGTGTCGTAAAGCGGCTGATGGTCTGCCTGCTTCTGCTGATCGCCGTTCTGGCGGCGAACAGCATATGGCTCGACGCGCGCGACGGAGACGCGGCCGGGCTGAGATTCTATCTCGTGCCGTCGCTCGAGCGGATGCGCGAGGCCGGGTTCGCGACCGTCGTCGCCGAGGCTATGAACCACTCCTTTTTCACGCTGTCGCTCGGCATCGGCGCGATGGCGATATTCGGCAGCTACATCGGCCGTTCGCGCACGTTGCTGGGGGAGGCGATGAATGTCGCCGCGCTCGACACGCTGGTCTCGATCGCCGCAGGCATAGTGGTGATTCCGGCCTGCTTCGCCTATGGCGCAAATCCGGGGCAGGGCCCCGGCCTTGTCTTCTCGACGCTGCCCAACGTCTTCAACGACATGCCGTACGGACGTTTCTGGGGGGCGCTGTTTTTCGCCTTCATGAGCTGTGCCGCGATGACTTCGGTGATCGCGGTCTTCGAGACGATACTCGCCTGCGCGATGGACGCTTTTTCGTGGTCTCGCCCAAAGGCAGGCGCGGCCGTCGGAGCCGCGCTCGCGGTTCTTTCCCTGCCGTGCATTCTCGGCTTCTCGGCGTGGAGCGGCTTTCGTCCGTTCGGCGAAGGTTCGTGCGTTCTCGATCTCGAGGATTTCGTCGTCTCCAATCTGCTTCTGCCGGCGGGTTCGCTCTGCTTCATTCTGTACGCGACTCGCCGGTTCGGATGGGGCTGGAGCAATTTTCTCGCCGAGGCGAATTCCGGCGCCGGACCGAAAATGCCCGGTGCGTTGCGATGGTACTGCGCGGTCGTTCTGCCGCTTATCGTGATCGCGGTATTCGTGCTCGGCCTCGCAGACCGCTTTGGAGGCGGCGGCTGAAATCCCGACCGGCTGACAGGAGGGCCACATGGACGATATTTCCACATCCGTAACCGGCAAGGCGACGAGCCGCGTCGAGCGGTGGACGCAGAAGCTTCTGGATCTCTCGCTCAGGAACCGGCTGCTCAACGCCAGAGACTCGAAGCAGATCGTGCCTCTCGCGTCCGGTTCTCTCGACGCCATCGAAAACCGCCTCGCGGCGGATCGTCCGGTCGCCGTCGAATCCGCAGACGCCGCGAACGCACCGTCCGACGCTCTTCGCGCGACGCTGCCCGAAGAGGAAACGCGCCGACGGCTTAAGGAACTGTACCGTCTTGCGAAAACCGATCTCGAGGAAAGCGGCGTAAACGCGCTGTATCTCGCGTTGGGTTTTCTCGTCTGGAAGCCGAAGGGTCCGGACGCGAAAAGCTGTCGCGCGCCGATTCTGCTGATGCCGGTGCGAATGGTGCGGAAAAACGTCCGCGAAGGGTATGCGATCTCGCGTCTCGACGAGGATACGGCGCTTAACGCGACGCTCGTCGAGTTTCTGCGTTCCGGATTCGGGCTTTCCGTCGAAGGGGTCGATCCGCTGCCGGAAGACGAATCGGGAGTGGACGTCCAGAAGGTGTTTGCGGCGTTTCGCGGCGCGGTCGGCGGGATGGAGGGCTGGAATGTCGAGGAGGATGCGGCGATCGGCAACTTCTCGTTCGGGAAGTTCGTGATGTGGAAAGATCTGACGGCACGCGCCGACCGGCTCGCCAGCCATCCGTTCGTCTCCCATCTCATGAAGGGCGGCGGAGACTACGATGACGGAATCGAGGTCTTCCCGCCCGAGGAGATCGGCTCGCACGTCAAATACGGCGAGCTCTTCACCCCGCTCTCCGCCGACTCCTCCCAGCTCGCCGCGGTTCTTTACTCCGCGATGGGCAAGTCGTTCGTTCTGCATGGCCCGCCCGGAACGGGCAAGTCGCAGACGATCACGAACCTCATCGCCCACAACCTCGCGCACGGACGCAAGGTGCTCTTCGTCTCGGAGAAAAAAGCCGCGCTCGACGTGGTCCATCGCCGTCTCGCTTCAGTCGGCCTCAAGCCGTTCTGCCTGGAGCTCCACTCCAACAAGTCAGGCAAGACCGAGGTTCTCGCGCAGTTCAAGGAGGCGCTCGACTACGTCGACAAGGGAACTCCCAACGAGTGGCAGCGGACAATCGACCAGATCTCCAACTACCGCTCCGAACTCGACGCGGTCGTCGCCGCGCTCCACAAGCGGCAGAAGAACGGACTTTCCGCCTACGACTGCTTCGCGTCGAAGATCTCGCCGGGACCGGATACTCTGCCGATCGACGAAAGCGGGCTAAAGTGCTGCGATTGGGATGCCGGGCGCATCGAGGCGGCGCGCGAAGCGGTGCGCACGCTGGTCGCCGACTCGCGTGGAACCACGACAGACGTGTTGCACGCTCTTGGCGTCGTCAAACCTTTCGCGTGGACGCCGGAGGCCGAGCGTACGATTGCGGAGCGTTTGCGCATGCTGTTGGCGAAGCCGAAAACCATTCGGGCCTTAGCCGCGCTCTTCCAGGGGTATGGATTCGCGGGTTTTCGCGGCGACTTTGCCGAACGGCTCGAAAAAGCCATCGCGGCGATGCCCGAATCGCGAGGGGCGATGCGGTGGATCGCTTCGCGGGACGCGCTTGCGGAAAAGACGGGCCGGGAGTTCGCCGATTCGCTTTCGGCGGCGATTTTCCGTGCGCTGGACGGGGAGAGCGGGTCTGGCGCGCCCGGCGCGGGCGGGTCTTTCGATGGAATCGGCCCTTCGCAGGCGCTCGACGTCTTCGACCGCTCGTTCGCGGCGGCAACGCTCGACGGGATTCTGCGCGTCGAGTCGGCGCTTGCTTCGTTCGCGGGGTTGAAGCGAGAGGAGCAGATTCTCGAGTTCCGCCGTCTTGACGCCGAATACGCGGAGCTCGTCAAGCATGCCGTGCGCGCGCGGCTAGCGAAGGACCTTCCGCTCGGGCGGTTGGGCGAATGTTCCGACGGCTGCGAGCTGGGAATCGTCCGGCGCGAGTGCGCGAAGAAGGCCCGCCAGAAGCCGATACGCCGCCTGCTCGCGGAAGCGCGCGGCGTCGTCGGACGGCTGAAGCCGTGTTTTCTGATGAGTCCGCTGTCCGTCGCGCAGTACCTGCCCGCAGAGGCGTCGTTCGATCTCGTAGTCTTCGACGAGGCCTCGCAAATACCGGTATGGGACGCGATAGGCGTGATCGCGCGCGCGAAACAGTGCATCGTGGTAGGCGATCCGAAGCAGATGCCGCCGACAAACTTCTTCCAGAAGGGCGAGACGGGAGAAGAAGACCAGGAGGATCTCGAGAGCATACTCGACGAGTGTCTCGCGGCCGGGCTCCACTCCGCCTACCTGAGCTGGCATTACAGAAGCCGCCACGAGTCGCTGATCGCGTTCTCCAACCGCCACTACTACGGCGACCGGCTTTGCACTTTCCCGGCGGCCGGAACCGCCGCGAGTCTCGGCGTCGCATGGCATTTCGTGGAGAACGGGGAATACGACGCGAAAGCGAGCCGCACCAACCGCGCCGAAGCCGAAGCGCTGGCCGACTACGTGTTCTCCTGCCTCGCAGACCAGTCGCGAAAACGGCGGAGCGCCGGCGTCGTCGCTTTTTCGATGGCGCAGAAAAATCTGATCGAAGACATCATGGAGGAGCGCCGCTCGGCCAATCCGGAATTCGAGGACTATTTCGCGGACGACGGCGAGGAGCCGTTTTTCGTGAAGAATCTGGAGAACGTGCAAGGCGACGAACGCGACGTGATACTCTTCTCCGTCGGCTACGCAAAGGGTCCGGACGGCAAGTTTCTCATGAACTTCGGCCCGCTGAACCGCGCTGGCGGCGAACGGCGGCTCAACGTCGCCGTCACGCGCGCCAAGGAACAGATCGTCGTGTTCGCTTCATGCCGCGGTGCGGAAATCGATCTGAGCCGGACGCAGGCCGTCGGCGCTGCGCATCTGAAGGCATTCCTCGAATATGCCGAACGGGGCGGCGAAGCGTCCGCCTCTGACGCCGACGCAATGCGGCGCGACAAGTTCGCGGACGAGGTGGCGTCGTTCCTCGCGAAACGCGGCTATGCGGTGGAGCGCGATATCGGCCGTTCCGGCTTCCGCGTGGACATCGGAGTGAAAGATCCGGCGCGCACAGACAGGTATCTCGCAGCCATCGAGTGCGACGGCGACTCGTATGCGTCCGCGCTTACCGCCCGCGACCGCGACGAGCTTAGGGCGTCGGTGCTGCGGTCGCTCGGATGGAACGTCGTCCGCGTGTGGTCTGCGGACTGGGCTTTCGACCGCGCACGCGGCGAGGAACGGCTTCTGAAGGAACTTGACGCGATCGGCCGCGCTCCGGACGGGAAACTGCCATTGCCGAAGTTCGTGCCGGAAGTGACGTTTCCGCGCCGCCGCGCCGTTTCTGCGGCGGATGCGCCGCGCACCGATCTGGACAAGGTGTCGAACGATGACCTTAGGGCGAAGATGGACGAGGTCGAACGCGATTTCGGACGTTGCGACAAAGACAGCCTCTACCGCGAGACGGTAAAGCGGTTCGGATACAAGACGCTCTCGCCCAAAGCCCGCGCAAGACTCGAAGGCGTCCGTCGGTTCTGACCCCGCAACCCCGTCGGAAAATGAGAAAACAGGTCAGCCGGGGGCGCCCGGGGCGAAGTATTCGAGTTGCCCGGACGAGGTCTGCTGCGGTTCCGCCGATCAGAGCGAATAGAGAGAGGCGGCTTTCAATATGGCGTATAAAACCAGCAATGTCATGATTGTCAGTCCCGGCCAGCCGAAACTGTCCGGCGCGTTCTTTCGCGTCGGGTCGCTTTCTTTGAACTCTTTCCAGAAATCGCTCATGACGTTGGGTATTGTATCAAAAACGGAGCTGACTGTAAATGATCTCTGAAGTAAAAATCCTGTCGCCCGGCTTCGACCGAACCGGTCACTACTTTCGGCACGGCTCGACCGGTTGTGCGAAGTGAGAAAACAGGTCTGACCTGTTTTCTCACCTGCGAGCGACCCATAAGCCACGTATCGGAACTTTTCCGTGCGAAGTAAGCGCGGATGCCTTTTCGTTTGGACTCAATGGAAAAAGTCGGTCCGCAAGCATGAAATTGCGTTTTCGCACCTGTATTTATCGGGTCTGGAAGAGATTTTAAAAATTCTTTCCGGTATGTATGATACAGGGTTGGCTTGCCAATGTGCGGGCATTGGGTTTGGCAAGGTACGACCCAAAATCTCGCTATTGCGCAAGAAGATCGAGATATGATATAATGCCTATCGTGCGGGGAATATCGCATGGCGCACGGTATCGACATCTCCTGGTGGCAGTGGTTGCTGATTGATTCGGCGGCCATCTTGGCCCTTGTCCATTTTCTGCTCGAATTCCGCAAGTTCCTGATACGACCGCTCGAAAAACTTTCACGGTTCGCGAGGCGTCCGG
>JAGDAE010000044.1 GCA_017959645.1 Kiritimatiellia bacterium | reverse complement strand
TTGGCGAGAAGCTCGGCGGCATTGCCAGGCTTCATAGAGCCGCCGTACTGTATGCGGACGGTTTCGGCGGTCTCCGCACCGACGAGTCCGGCGAGGATCGAGCGGATGAGCGCATGGACTTCCTGCGCCTGGTCGGGGGTCGCGGTCTTGCCGGTTCCGATCGCCCAGACCGGCTCGTAGGCGATGACCAGCTTCGCGCAGTCGGCGGCGGTCACGTCTTTGAGGCCGACTTTCATCTGGCGCTCGATCACTTCGTTCAACTTGCCGGCTTCGCGCTCTTCGAGGGTCTCGCCGATGCACATCATGCAGGTGAGGCCGGCCGCGATCGCGGCGCGGGTGCGCTTGTTCACCGTCTGGTCGGTTTCGCCGAAATACTGGCGGCGCTCGCTGTGGCCGGTGATCACGTAAGTCGCGCCGGCGTCGACGATCATGCCGGTCGAAATCTCGCCGGTGAACGCGCCGTGGTCCTCCCAGTGGCAGTTCTCGGTTCCGACGCCGACCTTGGTCCCCTTCGCGGCCTCGACGGCGGCCGGCACGTCGATCGCCGGCGTGCAGCACACGATCTCGACCTTGTCCGCATACTGCGCGGTCGTCTCGGCCACCGCCTTCACAAGCGCCGCGGTCTCCGACGGCTTGACGTTCATCTTCCAGTTGCCTGCGATGATTTTCTTTCTGCTCATTTTGTTTTGCTCCTTTTGAATTTACGGTATTTCACGCCGGCCGCCTTGAACATCTTCTTGACGGCGTCCAGAAAAGAATAGTCGCCGTCGTAGACGACTTCGCGGACGCCCGAATTGATTATCAGCTTCGCGCAGGTGAGGCACGGCGAAAGGGTTATGTAGATCGTACCGCCGGCGATGGCGTGGCCGTAGTAGGCCGCCTGGCAGATCGCGTTCTGCTCGGCGTGGACGCACAGGCACTCTTCGAGATTCGCGCCCGACTTCACCGTCCCCGCGCAGCGCGGGCACCCACCGTCGAAGCAGTTCCGCACCCCTCGCGGGGTTCCGTTGTAGCCCGCAGAGAGAATATGGTTGTCTTTCATGATCACCGCGCCGACGTGGCGCCGCAAGCAATTTGATCGCTTAGCGACGACCTGCGCGATTTCCATGAAATAGTCGTCCCAACTCGGGCGCGGATCTTTCGTTTTGGCCATCGGGGGATATATTGTATCATATCCGCGACGCGGTTTGCAATAGCCGCCGAAGCCCGAAATATGATATAATCCCCGGCGTGAAGCGAATGTTCGATATTCTGTTCACCGTGGCGACGGCGCCGCTCTGGCTGCCGGCTCTCGTTGCGGTGGCCGCGCTCGACCTGGCGTTCATGGGCCGGCCGGTAGTGTACCGCGATCTGCGCGCCGGGCTCGGCGGCAGGCCGTTCACGCTGTACAAGTTCCGCACCATGCGCGAAGGCGAGGGCGACGACGCGAGCCGGCTTACGGGATTCGGGCGTTTCCTGCGTTCGACGTCGCTGGACGAGTTGCCGCAGCTCTTCAACGTCTTGCGGGGCGACATGTCGCTGGTCGGCCCGCGTCCGCTGCCGGTTCGCTATCTGCCGCGCTACAGCGCGGAGCAGGCGCGCCGGCACGAAGTGAGGCCGGGGATCACCGGGCTTGCGCAGGTAAACGGACGCAACGCGATCTCCTGGGAGAAGAAGTTCGAATACGACGTGCGGTACGTGGACGGGCGCTCGTTCGCGCTGGACATGAAGATTCTGGCGCTGACCGTCCTCAAGGTCGCCGCCCGGCGCGGAGTGAACCAGGCGGCCGAGACGACGATGGAGGAGTTCTCCCCGCCCGGTCAGCCGACGCGCACGCGCGGGTCGAGCGCCGCGTAGAGCAGATCGGTCGCGAGATTGACTAGCTGGCAGACCAGCGCCCCGAGCACCACCAGCGCCCTCACCACCGCCATGTCAGACGAATGGATCGCGTTTATGGACACCGAGCCGAGACCGGGAATCCCGAAAAAGCTCTCGAGCAGCAGCGAACCTGTGAACAGGTACGGTATCGACAGCGAAATGTAGGTCGCTATCGGAATCAGCGCGTTCCTGAGGACGTGGCGGACCATTGTCGCCGCGCGGGAAATCCCCTTCGAGCGCACGGAGAGAACGTACGGCTTGTACAGTTCGTCGAGGATCGCGGCGCGAAAGAACCGGACGTCCGCGCCGAGCGAGGAGACGATCCCTATGAAGACCGGCAGCAGCAGATACTCCCAGCCGCCGTAGCCCCAGATCGGAAACAGCCCCGCCTTGAACGACAGCAGAAACTGTCCGGCCAGCACCCAGACGACATAGTTCACGCTCATCAGCAGCGTCGAGACGAGCAGTATCGCGCGGTCGGCCGCCCCGCCCCTAAAGGCGGCGGCGAAAATCGCGAGCATCAGCGCCACGATCGCGCCGCCGACGAGAATAGGCACGGTCAGCGAAAGGCTCGGGCCGACCCCGCGCTTGAGTATATCGGCAACGGGCTCGTTCATCTCGACCGACCATCCGAAGTCCCCGCGCAGAAGGTCGCGCACGAACGAGGTGAACTGCGAATCGAGCGCGAAGACGAGCGGCTTGTCGTAACCGTATTTGCGGTTGAACGCGGCGATCGCCTCGGCGGACGTGTTTTTGCCGAGTATCGTCTCGGCCGGCGAGCCGCCGACGACGTTGAAAAGCGCGAAAGCGAGCAGGACGATGCCGACGGTGGTCGGAATCAGTTCCAGCATCCGCCTGATCGCGTATTTCAGCATTGCGGCTCGCAGATCGCGGCGCGCAGGGCGTCGGCCACGGCTTTCGGATCGCAGCGGTCGAGCCGCTCGAGCGTCTTCGCCCAGCGGTACGCGCCGGAGCCGGCGACATCGAACGGACGGTGCACGAACAGTTCGTCGAACGCCTTGCGGCGCGCGCGGTATTTCGCTTGCGTCTCGGCGAGACGGCGCTCGAACGCCCCGGCGTAGGCGGCGGCGAATCCCTTCGGATCGACGAGATATTTCGCGCGCCGGCGCACGACGTTCGCGTACGGCGCGACCGACTCCTCAAACGAATGCAGATAGTTGACGAAGCTGCCCGCGTGGTCGGTGACCACGATTCTGGCCGGAAGCGAATCGTCGCCCAGCTGCACCACTTCGTAGTTCTTGTCGAAAAGATTCTCCTTGGTCTCGGTCGAGCGCCGCCCGACGATCAGGTCGAGCGCCGCCGCCTCGCCCATCAGCTTCGCGAAAGCGAGCGCGAACGCCGGGTTGCGGAAGCGCGCCGGGGGGATCTTGTCCGAAGCCGTGCCGTGAACGTACGCGCGGGCGTAGCAGTAGGCGCGGACGGTCGTGCCGTTGTAGCCGTTGCCGCCACGGTACTGCTCGGTGATCTGCCCGAAACCGACGCGCGGCGGCAGGTTCATTCCGAGCTGCAGGCACATCAGGCGGCGGTCCATGATGTAGTCGGCGTATTCGTTCGCCTGCAGAATCGCGCCGAGCATGTCCCTGCCCTCGTCGAGATACTCGGCGACGCCCCACTTCTGGAAGCGTATCATGATGATGCGCGCGATCGGCTTTTTCGTCTCCTTGCACTGCACGATGTAGACCGCGCCGCGCCGCGAACCGGCGATCGGTCGGCGCGAAAGCGAATGGGCGATGCGCCCGATGTTCACGTAGTCGATGTCGGAGAAGAGTCGCGAAAGGTTGAACAGGATGTTCCGCACCCGCTGGTCGCACAGCTCCGCCAGCTCCGGGTCGCGCGTGCGGTTGTACTCCTCCCAGATTTCGTCGAAGACGATCTCGCCGTCCTCTACGCGCACCCCCGGCAGCCATTCGATCTGCCGGTAGAACTCGGGGGAGATGCCCTGGATCAGCTCGCTCTCCTCGACGTTGGTCTCGTTCGGCCCCGATGTCAGCACGTGGCACATCTCGTTGCGCCAGTCGAAATTGTCGACGCTCTCGTCCCTGAGCTCGGGAGGAAGCGACATCCTCCAGTCGAGCGCGATCTTGTCCACCGCCGCCTTTAGCGCCTTGTCGTCGAGACCGTCCACGTCGAGTGACTTGAGCGCGTTGCGTATCTCGATCGGCGTGGTCGTCGGGAACAGCTCGATTTCCGGATGCCCCCCGCGGTTGCGCTTCGACAGCAGCGAGACGATTTCCCCGATCTGCGCGCGGTAGGCGGCTGGGTCGAGGTCGGCGATCTCGCCGTAGGCGCTCGCCGTCAGGTAGCGCGTGCCGGTAAGCCGGTTGTAGTAGTAGATGCATAGCTCCCCGACGGCCGCGCGAGACTCCAGCACCAGATCGCGCATGTCCTCCTGCGAAATCGGCGCGCGCGCCATGCGCCAGTTCTCGCCGCGCGAACGCAGCGCGTTGCGGACCTTCGCCGAATGCGTGTTGAGAAAGCGTATGCGGCGCTTCGAGACGAGCTTTTGCAGCTCCTCGTCGGCGCGGAACGCGAGATCCATGCGGTCGGGATCGGGGCGTATGAGCACCAGATCGTCGGTGAATATGAGGTCGACGGACTCCGCAAGCTCCGCTTCCTCCTCTTCGGGCGAAAGCGGACCTATCTCGTCCAGCCACATCACTCGCTGCATCGCATGCACTCCGCGCCGCGTCACCAGTCCGGGCGTGCGGAAGAACATCGTGCCTATGCGGCTGAGCAGCCGCCCCTCGCCGTCTTTGGCGAAAATCGCATCTCCTAGTATCTTCATGGCGCGTATTATATCAAAAAACCGACGGCACTGCGGCAAGCAGACGCCGGGTATATTCGCTTTTCGGGTGTCCGAAAACCTCGTCCGCCCCGCCGTAGTCGACGAAAACGCCCTTCTCCATGACCGCGACGCGGTCGCAGACGTTGCGCACGACGGCGAGATCGTGGGCGATCAGCAGAATCGACAGCGACAGCTCTTCGCGCAGCCTGCGCAGCAGATTGAGGACCTTCGCCTGCACCGACACGTCGAGCGCCGAGACTGGTTCGTCCGCGATCAGCACTTCCGGGTCGCACGCCAGCGCGCGGGCGATCGAGACGCGCTGGCACTGTCCGCCCGAAAGCTC
This sequence comes from Kiritimatiellia bacterium, assembly GCA_017959645.1. Lineage (GTDB taxonomy): Bacteria > Verrucomicrobiota > Kiritimatiellia > RFP12 > UBA1067 > UBA1067. The sequence continues at coordinate 939 of JAGDAE010000044.1, read as the reverse complement.
GCGCGGATACTGTCCCAGCGCGGCGGACGAAAGCCCGACCAGCGCGAGCAGTTCGGCGGCGGTGCGCTTCGTCTTCTTCGCCGCGATCGCCTCGCCGAGCGCCGACGCGACCGTCATGCGCGGGTTGAGGCTGCCGACCGCGTCCTGGAAGACCATCTGCACCGACTTCGCGCCGATGGCGATCTCGCCCGCCGACGGACGCTCCAGGCCGGTCAGCGCCTTGGCGATCGTGGACTTGCCGGAGCCGGATTCGCCGACGATGCCCAGTATCTCGCCCCGGCCAAGCGAAAACGAGACGCCGCGCACCGCCTCGAACCTGCCGTAGCGCACGTGCAGATCTTTTACTTCAACAAGGCTTTGCATTTCGCCGAGAGCGCTTCGAGGCGGCGCTTCGCCGCGGACGCGACGGATTGCGCGCGCCGCGCGTAGGTGGATACCGACAGCCCGTTGGTGGTTCCCTCGTGGCGCTTGGCGCGCACGGCGGCGACAGGATCCTCGTCGACGAGCATGCCGAGGTTGTCGCGCACTTCGTGGTAGGCGTCGCGCCAGGGCGTGCCCTCCGCGACTTTGCGCAGCGCCACGTCCGTCGCGAACACTCCCGGAGTGAAGGCGGCGATGCAGCGCTCGCGGTCGAAGGCCATCCCGGCCACGACTTTCGCGAGTATGCGCAGAGTCGTGCGGGCGATGTCCAGGCCCTTCATGTAGAGCCCCTTGCAGTCCTGCAGGTCGCGGTTGTATCCGCCCGGCATCGCGTGCAGAAGCGAGAGCGCCGCCGTCTGCAGCCCGAGCACCTGGGCAGTCTTCGAGCGCACCAGCTCCAGCACGTCGGGGTTGAACTTCTGCGGCATGATCGACGATCCGGTGCAGTATTCGCGCGGCAGCCTGAAATACGCGAACTCCGGCATCGAGAAGAGGATTATGTCCTCGGCGAGGCGCGAG
>JAGDAE010000043.1 GCA_017959645.1 Kiritimatiellia bacterium | reverse complement strand
GGCGGCGGTTCCGGCCGCTATCGCCCCGCGAAGCAGATCGCCGGACGACACATGTCTGATGTTGCCGTTTTCGGACGCGACCTTGCCCGCGACCGTTCCCTTGCCCGACCCGGGCGCACCAAGCAGAATTACTATGTTCATGTGCCGTATTATATCATATTTCCCGGCGGTGCGGGGCGGCGACCGGGCCGGTTCCGCCCCGCGGCTTCGCGCCTTTGCGCTCAGAAATTGTCCTGCTCCAGCTGGAAGTACGCCTTCGGATGGTCGCATACGGGACATATCTCCGGCGCCTTTTCGCCTTCGACGATCGCCCCGCAGTTGCGGCACTGCCACTTCCTCTCGCCGACGCGTACCCAGACCTCCCCCGATTCGATATTGGCGGCGAGCTTGCGGTAGCGTTCTTCGTGGCGCGCCTCGACCCCGGCTACGGCGCGGAATTTCGCCGCAATGTCCGCAAACCCCTCGGCGTCGGCCTCCTCGGCGAAACGCTTGTACATCCCGGTCCATTCCTCGTGCTCGCCGGCCGCGGCCGCAAGCAGGTTCTCCTTCGTCTCGCCGATTCCGGCGAAGAGCTTGAACCACATCTTGGCGTGCTCCTTCTCGTTGAGCGCCGTCTCCTGGAAAACGGCGGCTATCTGCTCGAAGCCGTCTTTCTTCGCCCGCGAGGCGTAGTAGTCGTATTTGTTGCGTGCCTGCGATTCGCCGGCGAACGCGGCCATCAGGTTCTTTTCGGTTTTCGATCCTTTCAGTTCCATGGTTGCTCCTTATTTTTGTCTGGTTATTTCGTAAAGGTATGTTGCCTCGTGCGGATCGCGCGCGATGTCGGCGGTGAATTCGAGCCGTCCGCCGGTTTTCGCCGCGGGCACGGCCGCGGTCCGCGAACCGTCCGCTGCCAGGGCGTACACGGCGGAACATGCCGTCTCAAGCGAGATTGCCGCCTTTCCCGCAGCCATGAGATGGGGCGGCGAACCCCACTTGAGAAGGACCTTTCTCGACCTGTCGGCGTAGACCATGCCCGAATCCTGGACGTCGGTCGCGTGGGTGAGCAGTATGCGCGAAGATTTCGCGAGCGGCCTGCCGTCGAGCGAACTGGCCCACACCGCCGCCGGCGCGCCTTCGATCGATATCCGGAGCGGTCCGGCGACGACGTCGCCCTCCTCCAGAAACGCGCCCGCAGTACATGGAGTATCCACGGCGAACATTCCCCGATCGCGGTCGAATGCGACCTGCCCGTCGCCCGGCTTCTCGCCGGCGACCTTGCCCCGGAAGAACTCCGCGCCCGCGCGGAATCCCTCCGGATAGACCGCGCCGTCGCCGGACGGAACCTCCGCGCCAACGACCGTCCCTATCTTCCTGTACCATCCGAACCACAGTTCGCCGAAATCGACGTGCGGGCCGGTCGAGAAATCGCCGCGCAGCTTCTCTTCCGGAATCGCAAAGGCGAACGTCTTCTCGAGCTCCTTCATGTCTCCGCGCCGGTACAGCGCGATCGCGGCCCGTTCGGCCGCCCGCTGCAGAGGATCGCCCGCCCCGTCGAAATACGAAAGCGCGCCGCCATCGAGAACCGTCTCGCGCGAATGGCTCCACGCAAACCGCCATATGCCACCATAGCCCTGAAGCGCCGCCTGCGCGCCGAATAGCATTCCCCCGACTCCGCGAAAACCGCCCGGACACGAATAGTTGAACTCCGTCACCGTGAACGGCTTGGAAAGGATGCGGTGGCGAGCCACGCCCTCGAAACCCGCGTTCGATCCGCGCACGGGATTGGCGTTGGCGCACTTCGACGGCAGACGCCACGGCTGTTCGATGAACTGCGGATGGTCGACGTAGAAATGGTCGTCGACGTAGTCGAACGTCTCGCGGCAAAGCTGGTATGCGACCGGATTGCGCCACGAACTCATGTCGGTAAGCAGCGCCTTGCAGCCGAGATCGCCTTCGATGAATTCGCGCATTTTCGCCATGAAACCGATTTCGCGGTCGGCGAGAAACAGGGTGAACGCGCAGTTCTCGGGTCCGTTCTCCCAGCAGTTGTCCGGAATCGCTCCCTGGTAGAGCCGGACGACTTCTGGGCGGTTCTTCATCGAGGCGTAGCCGAAATTGCCGAGATTGCCTTCGTTCACGAGCGCCAGAAACGCCAGCGCCGGCTCTTTCGCCCACGATCGGCCGGTTTCCGGATTCACGTGGGAAAGCAGGTTTGCGGCGAACTTGCGGTAGTTGGCGTACGCGCCTTCGTGGAACTGGACGAGCTCCTTGAATTCGTCCATCGGCACGAATCCGTCGCGGTCTATTCCGCACTCTCGCCATGGCACTCTGCGCGAAACGAAAAGATCGGTCGTGAGGTAGATTCCGTGTTTTATGCAGGCGTTGAGCAGATTGTCGAGCTTCGCCATCGAGTCCGCCCTGAGCGTCGTTCCGTCGGCCGGTTCGCACAGTTCGCCCTCGTAGTGGTGCAGCCTGAGCGCGTTATAGCCGTATCTCTCCAGCCGCGAACAGAGTTCCTCCGCCCGGTCCGCGTCGAGAAAGTTCGCGCCGAAGCACAGGTTGGCGCCGTAGAAACGCTGTTCGACGCCGGGCAGCTTCTCGAATTCGAACCGGCCCCCTCTCGCGACCACTCTCCCGTACTTGCCCGCCGGCGCGTCGTTGAGCGCCGAGAAATCGAGCGCCGAACCCTTGACGATGTCGAGCGAATCCTTGAGCGGAATCCAATCCTTCCCGGCGGCGATGGTGCACGGTCCCGGCTCTTCGAGTTCGAGCCCGCCCTCCATGGAGAGCGTGAACGAAAGCGAACGCTTTTCGCCGCTTTTGAGGGATTTGTCGCCGATGTGGATGCGCGACGAAAATACGCTGCCGTTCCACTCCCGGTTGTCCTGCACCATCGTGAAATGCGCGTTTTCCGACTTCAGCGACCAGCTTTTGCCGTGCGGCCCTTCGACCTTGACCGAATCGGCCGAAGCGCCGCCGAGCCACGGCCTTTCGCCCAACGACTCCGGCAACGCGATCTTGTTTTCACCGATCGTCATCGTTCCGCCGGCGTAGCGCTGGCAGGGGATGTCGATCGCGATGCAGAAGCCGTTGCTCTCGTAGTCGCAGAGGATGTCGAAATCCCAGCCGGCCGCGATCTCTCCGCCGGCGCACGAAAAACGCGCCGTTCCTTTCGCTACGACCCGGTCGCCGTCTTTCAGTTCGAGATCGAGCACGCCGTCCGCCGCCTCCCAGCTTCCCCCGAGCGCGAGAGATCCCCACGATGGCGTGAAAACGCACGGGACGAATGAGATTCCCTCACGGCCGACCCGCAAGACGCCGCCCCGCTCCGCAATCGCCTTCTCGGCGGATGCCGGCAGGCAGACCAGGGCGAGCAAGACCGGCAGAAGACTCTTCATTGCTGCGCGGCCGGCTCGAGATCCACGCCGCAGATCGTGCACATCTTCTCGGCGTCGTTCGACAGGCGGATGGTGTTCGGTCCGGCCTTGAGCCTGGCTTTGAGCGTGAAATCGCAGGCTTTCGAAGCGAAGCCGGCGTTCTCGCCGTTGACCTCGACGTCGAAACCGGCGCCGTCGCACGGGAACACGTCGAACTTGAGGACGTATTCGCCGCCCGCTTCGCTGAGCACGTCGCGCCACAGCAGATAGTCGCCTTCCGCGCCGCCGACCCTGCGCGCGGTGTACTGGTATTTGCCGTTGTTCCCCTTGACCAGCCCGTAGTTCGCCGTTCTCGCGTCGGGGTCGAGTTCCTGGTAGCCCGAAAGAAACGCCCAGTGCGCCGGATAGCGCCTGCGTTCGAGACGCTTTTCGCCTTCGAGCCGGAACACGCGCGTTCCGTGCGCCGGAACCTTGCAGGAGAGTTTGCCCTCCATCGTCCCGAGATCGACGCCCTCGACGAGTTCGCGAACCTTCACCTTGCCGCCGAGATCGACTTCGTCGAACGCGATCTCGAACTCGCTCGCCTCGTCCGACCACGAATAGAACGCCAGACACCGCACGGTGCCGCCGAGCTTCCCGAGATCTTTGACGAACGCGTAGCGGTCGTCGGCGTACTGGCGCACTATCGCCGCCTGCAGACCGAGAGGATCCTGGTCGATCGCTATCAGTTCGCGATTCTTGAGAAGCTCGAGCGTCTCCGGCTTGATCGTCGTCAGATCGCAGCCGATCAGAAGCGGACTCGCCAGGACGCACCACATCGCGAAGTGGGTGCGGTCTTCCTCGAGCGTCATGCCGCGTCCGACTTCGAGCATGTCGAGATCGTTGTAGTGTCCGCCGTAGGCGTACGGCGCGAGCAGCAGCCCCTCGTTGAGCGTGTTGCGGACGTTCTCCCAGCCCTCGGCTATGTCGGGCGTGACGCGCCACGAAAACCCGGCTTCGCTCGCCCACGTGCCCGGATACGCCCAGCGGCAGATGTTCATTCTGACGTTCGGGAACCCTTCGGCGTCGATCGCCTTGCGTATCGCCGTGTACCTTTCGCGCTCGCTCATCTTCTCGCCTTTCGCGTTGCCGTACGGCAGACCTCCGCAGAAATCGACCTTGATGAAGTCGAATCCCGTCTCGGTGAAGAAGAACTTGGCGTCGGCGGCGTCATGGTCGTAGAAGCCGACCTGGTAGCTGAGCTCGTCGTTGTCCCACTTCCAGCCGCAGGTGTTTTCGCCGGCGTCGGAGTACGCGCCGGCCTTGAGTCCCTTCGAATGTATGTAGTCGACGACGGGTTTGAGTCCGTTCGGGAAGCGTTTGAGGTTCGTCGTGTGCCTTCCGTTCTCGTCGCGTCCTCCGAACCAGCCGTCATCGATGTTGATGTGGTCGTACCCGCAATCCTTGAGCCCGGTCGCGACCATGGCGTCGGCCTGCGATTTGATCAACGACTCGTCGATGTTCACCCGGTAGGTGTTCCAGCTCGACCAGCCCATCGTCGGCGTCTCGTATCCGTAAGCCGAAAGCGCCACCAGCGCCGAGGCGAAAAACAGTCTGTGCATCAGTTTGCTCCTTGTCTTGTGAAAGCGAATCCTTCTATGTCGAAAAGTTCCTTCCCCTTCTCGCCGGCGAACTCGAGCCGCACCGCCTGCCTGCCGGCGGGGAACGGGCGCTTCAGCTCGAGGACGGTCTCGGCGATTCCGGCGCCGTCTCCGCCTGCGACGGTCGCGCGAGCGTATTCGCCTCCGCATCCGTCGACGAGCGCGATTTCGCCGCCCGCGCGCGGAACGACGGCGAGCTTCAGCGCCGATGGCGCCTCTCCGAAGGCGAAATAGCGCCATGTCGCCTTGTCCCCGTCCATTATCCTCGCGAGCCGCTCTTCGCCGCCCGGGAACGTCTCGATGCGCGCGTTGCCGCCCATCGTCGCCGCCAGCCGCCCCTCGGTGAACGCGAACGGGTCGAGCGGCGCGCCCGCGCCGTTGCTCGTCATCTCCACCTCGGCGATGAGCCCGTTTTCGTCGAACTCTATCGGCTCGACGCACGCCTTGCGCCAGGTTACCGACCCGTTCGTCGAACGGTGGTAGAAGACATACCACCGGCCGGCGAACTCGACGACGCTTCCGTGGTTGTTCCATACCTCGGGGTCGCACCCGTAGTTGTCGATTATCACCCCCCGGTACGTGTACGGGCCGAACGGCTTGTCGGCCGTCGCATAGCCGATCGAAGTCGGTCTGCCGCGCCGGGAGATGTCGGCGAACGCCAGATACCATATCCCGTTTCGGCGGAATATCTGGGAACCCTCGTGGAAGTAGTGCCTCTGTTCGTCGATGACGCCGTCGACGAGCGTCGATTCGTCGATGCCGTCCATGCCGGGCAGGAATTTCGCCATCTTCATCGAGAACTGTCCCCACGTGTAGTAGAGCGTCCCGTCGGCGTCCTGCCAGATCGACGGGTCGATCTGCGTGCATTGCGGAATCTTCTTCGCGTTCCCGAACGGTCCTTCCGGGCTGTCGGCGCAGGCGACCCCCTCGACATAGTTCGTGTCGGGCGTGCAGAACATCAGATGCCACTTCCCGTCGACGAAGATTCCGTCGGGGGCGAAAAGCACGGTGTCGGTGCCGTCCACCTCGTCGCCCGGATCGCGCGAACGCAGAATGTCCTTCTTGAGCTCCCACGAAACCATGTCGCGCGTCGAGAGCAGGTCGTTTCCGCAGCTGCAGTACCAGTTGGTGCACTCGTCGCGCGAGCCGAAGAGGTATAGCGCGCCGTCCGGCCCGACCCTTCCAGCCGGGTCGGAAAAGAACTCCCCCTCCGGGACGATCGGATTGCAGACTGCCGACGCCGCGCAGGCGATAAGGCACGCGAACGGCGCGACGATTGCTGCGCGGCTCATTCCGCCTCCTCCTTCGGGTGCAGCTGGTCGTACTTCGCCTGGCGCCAGCGCTGCACCGCCTCGCGCACGGCCTCGGAATTGCGCGTCGACAGAGTCCTGAACGCCGCTCCCCTGTAGATGCTGACGGCCTGGTCGCCCATGTAGTTGTTCACCTCGTCCCACAGCGAGTTCGAATATTCGAAACCGTACTGCAGCGCGAAGAACGCCCAGCCGTCGAGCCCGCAGCTAATCGCCCCACCGTAGATGCCCAGAAGCTCCCACGGCGCGTTCGGGGCTTTTTCGCCGAAACACGGGGTCGTGTAGTACATGAAGATGTCGAACTTGTGGTCGCCCTTGTTGTCCATGTAGTTGTTGAACTCGGCGTTATTGCCTCTGAAGGTCCAGTGGTTGAAGTACGGACAGAAGGCGTTGACGTATTTGAGTATCTTGACCACCCGGTCGGGCGACTCGTTGTTGGCCTCGCCCGGGTTGACCCAGAGCTTGACGTCGGGCGCGACCTCCTTCATCTTCTCGGCGCAGTCGATCCACGCCTTGATCGAGTCTTCGCTGCCCGGCTCGTCCATGAAGCTCCACACCCAGTCCTTGTAGTCGTAGCCCTGCTTGCGGAAGCGCTCGACCGTGTTCTTGATGTGTCCCTCCTCCATCCACGCGTCGTTGAGGTGCAGCGTGAGCTTGATTCCGTACTTCACGGCGTCGGCCTTCGGAATGAGCATGTCGCCTATGCAGTTGACCCCGAGCTCCTTGTACAGCTCCCAGCACGAGATCAGCTGGTACGGACACGACCATCCGTAGACGTACGGAACCGGCGTATCGGACGCGAGCGGCTCTTTTTTGGTGATGCGCATCTCGCACGTCTCGCTGCCGATGTTGATCTTGACCGTGCGCTTCTTGAAGCCCTTCTTGCCTCGTATCGTGAGCCATACCCCTACCGTCTCGCGCGCCGGCGCATAGTAGCTGTCGCGCTCGAGCAGAGGCTGCGGCGCCCACTGCCACGACGAACTCATGACGAGCGCCGGCACGCGCCACTGCACGAGACCATCCCTGTCGCCGACGATCTCGGGCGTTATGTCGAGGGTCTTCTCGGTGTTGTTGCGCACCAGAAGCAGAACCGTCTCGGCCTCGCCTTCGCGAACCGGCACCTCGAACGGATCGAGATTGTCGTCCGGCGAAGGACCCTGCGTGCGGAAGTACCCCGACCACGGGTCGGGCTTGCGCCAGACGGTCAACTCCTTCTCCTCGTCCCACGGCACGAAGAATTCCGCCGCCCCCTCCGGCACGTACTCGTTGTTGTTCGAAAGAAGCACCGTGTCGATTCTGCGGTAGGTCGAGCCGCCTTCGGACTTGTAGATCCTGAAGCGGAATTTGCGGTCGGGCGGGCATGGAATCCTGATCTTCTTCCATGTCAACCCTCCGTGCGCCTGGTTGTACGCCCAGTCGGCCGCGAGCGGTTCGTTGTGCAGAACGTTGCCGTTCTGGTCTTCGACGAACAAATTGTATTTGGCCAGATACCCGCCGATCTCGACATAGCGCACCCAGATGTTGTAGATCCCGTTTTCCGGCACTTCGTAGTCGCAGACGGCCTCGGCTTCGCCCCCCCAGTAGCCGGTTCCGAGCAACGCGCCTCCCGAGGCGTCTCCGCTGCCCTCGACCCACCAGCCTTCCTTGGTGATCGTGAATTTCTCCGCCTCGAGCTTCACCCTCCAGCCCCAGTCGGTCGTCACCTTGTCGAATTCGTTCTGTATGTTGATCTTCTCGGCTGCGACGTTGGCCGGCGTCCCGAGGAGATTGGACATCTCGTCGAAATACACCATCTGCGCCATGCGCCCCGCCTCCACGCCCTGGATGCGCGAATCCATCAGATCGGCGAAAAACGCCTTTCTCCACGCGCGCCAGCAGCGCTTGAGATTCTCGCTCGCCTGCACCTCGCCCGTGCACACCACCGGCCGCCGCTCCCACAACTCCTTGAACGCGATCGCCTCTTCGCTCGGCTTGTGCGCGGCCGTCAAGATCGCCTCGCTCCCCTCCGGCTTCTTGGGAACCGCTATCGGCTCCTGCGTGAATACGATCGCGTTGACGACGCGCGCCGACCACGGCCCGCCGCAGATGTTCCCGCTCAGCGTCAGCGTGTAGTGCCCCGCCTCGAGCCGCACGAGCGGCGTCGACTCCCACATCCAGCCGGTCGGCTCCTCCTTGCGGTCGGGAAGCGGATTGCCCCTGCGCACGTGCTCCGCCCAGTCGAAGCGGTAGAAGAACTCGTCGTGCGGAAACGTCAGCGAAGCGTCGGTCATATCCGCCAGCCGCCCGTCGCCGAGGACGAAATTGAACGACGCGATGTTCCCGAACTCGTGCCAGTACTTCGCCCAGATGCGGTAATAGCCGGTCTTGGGTATGTCGACGCCGATCCTCACCATGTTGCCGTTGTGCGCGCCGCCGGTGACAATGCACCGCTCGCCCTGGTGCTCCTGTACGTCCCACTGCTTTATCTTCGCGTCCGCAAACGCATCCGCGGTTATCCACACCGTGTTCACGCGCTTGCCGAGCTTGTCCACCTTCGGCTCCTTCATCAGCCGCTTCGCAAACTTCGCATTCTCCTCGCAGAACTGCTTGAAATGCGTGAATCCGGTAACGGTTCCGCCGAGCCTGTCCCAGTTCAGTTCGTCCGGTTCGTCCTCGATGCCGAAAACGGACGCCAACGCGAGCGCGCACGCAATCGCTACAAATGCTTTTCTCATGGTGTTTTCCTGTTGCTGGTTGCCGACGGCGGGATAAGGATGGCTCCCCCATCGTATGACGCATATAATACCAATATTTTCCCGTTCGCGCAAGCGCGAATCCGTCCGCCCCGCCGCGAAAGGCCGACGGAGATTGCGCCGAATATCGGCAAGCGGCTTTCGCGACGGAATAGGGTTAACTTCCGCGGAAGAAATGTACGCAGTTGCCGGGCGATACAAAACCCCATTTTGAAGACGGATATGCCGTCCGAAACGCACCCGGAGCCGCACCTTGCGCCTTTGACGGATTCCATTTGACTTCCCATGCTGACAATCCGCCGGCGTCTTCCTCAAGATAGTCAATCTCCTGTCCGGACTTCGTCCTCCAGAAATACGATCTCGGCGAGACTGCGATATTCGCATTGCGTTTGTACCGTTCTGCAAGGCAGTAATTTTCCCACAAGTGCCCGATTTCGTCTCCGGCGCGCGAAGAGAGCGGCAGCAGATTGCCGATCACCGCATTGCGTATTCCATTGTCGAAGAAGTAGATTTTCCTGGACTTCTTTATCTCGTTGCGGAGATTCCTGGCGTATGCCCCAAGCTCGAAAACGACAAAGCACCGCTTGAGGAGATTGACGTATTTTTCGGCCGTTTTCCGGTCTATGCCGACAATCGCCGCCAATTCCTGATAAGACACTTCGCACCCGATCTGGAACGCAAGCGCACGAACCAGTTTGTCAAGCGCCGCCGGTTTCGCCATGCCGTCCGCAGCGAGGATATCCTTGTACAGATAGCTCGATGCGAGAGACGTCAGCGTCCTGTCGCGGTCGATGCCGGACGCGACGACATCCGGATACGAACCGTACACCAGGCGGCTCTCGATCTCGCGCATTTCGGAAAGCTCACCGTTCGCTGCGGAAAACTCCTCGAATGACAGCGGCAGAAGCAGAAAATCGAATTTTCTGCCCGTCAATGCCTCTTCGGTGCGGTTGCGAAGATCGAGCGCGCTCGATCCGGTGACCAATATCCTGACATCGGACATGTTGTCCACCAGAATCTTCAATGCAAGTCCGATATTCTCTATTCGCTGCGCTTCATCGATGACAACCGTTTTCTTTTCTCCAAGAATATTCCGCCATTTCTCCGGCGACATTCCCGAAAAAAGCTCCCTTACATCCAGCAAATCGGCATCAAGCCATACGGCATCGAGTCCATTCTCTTCAATTATGTGCTTCAGCATTGTCGTCTTTCCGCTTTGGCGCGGACCATAAACGACAATGGCTTTCCCCTTGGACATGAGACGTATGATTTCTGGCTCTATTTTTCGCTTTATGTAGTTCATGGCACGTATCATATCATATTTATTCCCGAAAAGTCAAGCCGAAACGGGAATCGATTCCTGAAAAGTCAAGCTGAAACGGGAATTGATTCCCGAAAAGGCCTCATGCCCTGGTCGGAATCAATCGCCATCCATCGCTGCAACCAGGTCGATCATTTCATGGCAACGCCTGTACATCTGGGCTTTGTCGGGCTTGTGGGGCAAGGGGTCGTAGAGCGACAAAAACAATACCCGCCCCTCCGCGCAGAACCGCTCGTATTCCCGGCCCGGATGCCAACGCTCGGCAAAACCCTCGGGATGAAGAACGATCCAATTGCCGCCTGCTTCGCCGATTTTCTCGCGCACGGCTTTCTCCAGCGGGCTCATGAAAGTGGATATTCCGGCGCCGCCAGGTCCGATTTGCGCCGCTTTTGCCATAATCGCATTCCATTCATCGCTGCCTTCTGCGGTCGACCGGTGGCCTTTGAACGGCGCGATGACCGGCAACTCGAGCAGCGAGAGGTTTCCGTAAGCGCGCCATTCCCGGCCAAGAAACGGAACCGTCGATTTTCTTGCGAAATATTCCCGATGGGCCCGGCGGATGTAGGCGCGATACGGGTTTTCGCGAATGTAGCGCTTGAAGGCGGCGAGATGGGTTCTCTTGAGAACTATCCAATGGTGCCAATCGCCGGAGAGGCAATGGCGCACGGCGGAGCGTGCGCCGTTCGCACCGGAATCGCCGCCGACGACGGAAAAGTAGGCGCGATCGAGCGCACGGCGAAGCTGCCAGACGAGCTTGGGAAGCGACAGCCGGTCGGGGACGTTCTCGATTTTCAATATCAGATGGATATGATCGGGCATAACGATGAAACACGTTATCGGCTCGATGCAATACCACTTGTCGCCAAAGTGCGTTATTGCCTCGACAAACGCCCGGGTTATGCCGTTGGGCTTGAGGTATCCGGCAAAATTTTCGGTGCCGAAGACGTCCGCTCCGCCGGACGAAGCGAAATTCCCGATTTCCGAGAACGGCCTCGCGCCCGGTTCCGCTTTCAGCGTAACCATGTAGAAATATGGCGATCGGTAATCGAAACCGGCTAAAGTGTTGGTCATAGCGGAAAGTATATCACAACCCCGCGCGCCGCGTCAACGCCGCCAAAAAGAAACCGGCCTCGTCCGAGGCCGGTTTCTTTTGTCTGATCGGTTGATCAGGTATATGTGGCGTCTTGCGCGCTCCGCCACGAAAGCCTCCCGCCGATATTCGGCGCAATCTCCGTCCGCTCCGCCGGACGGAACGAAATACATCATAAAACCGTCGATTTCTCTGCACTTTACTGCACCATTTCTGCACAATAGCAGAAAAAACCACCCCCAAACCCCAGTAAATACCACATCTCCTACATTGTCGGCTATCAGTTGATTCCGGTGCAGGAAGGGTACGTTCTCTTCACCCCGACCTTCACGGGCATCAGCGGAAATCTCGACCTCGCCTCCATCGAAATCTGCGACTCCGAGGGCAACATCCTCGATGATGTCTACTCGAATGTTGGTATTCAGAAAATGGATGCGGATGGTGCTTACCTAGAAGTTTATGGTTATGACTATGATACATATCGTGGCTGGGAGTGTGGTGGCTCTGCTGTCGAGACTGGCGATGTTACCTTCTCCGTTGGCGAATCGCTCAGCGTCAATAATGACTATGGCGATACCGTCTACTTCCGCATTTCCGGTCAGGTCGATCTCGTAAACAAGAACGAAGTAGGCGAAGGTTATGTCCTTTGGGGCAACTCGACGCCGGTCGCAGTCGATCTTACCGACATCCAGGTTGTTGATGTCGAAGGCAATGTCCTTGACGATGTTTATTCGAATGTCGGTATCCAGAAAATGGACGACGAAGGTGCGTATCTTGAGGTCTATGGATTTGACTATGATACCTATGGCGGTTGGGAGTGCGGAAGTGTTGAGGTTGAAGCTGGTGATTTCGTTCTCCAGCCCGGCGAGGCGGTCTGCGTAGCCAATGACTATGGCGACACGGTCTACTTCAAACTGCCGTCTCCGCTCTGATAAGCGATTTGCAAGGTGCCCGGCAAAG
>JAGDAE010000042.1 GCA_017959645.1 Kiritimatiellia bacterium | reverse complement strand
GATGGAGGTCAAGGCGCAGTTCTTCAACGACAAGGTCATCGGCGTCGATCTGCCGCAGCTCGTCGAGCGCAAGGTCGTAAAAGTGGAGCCCGGATTCAAGGGCAACACCGCGTCCGGCAAGGTGACGAAGCCGGCGACGGTCGAGGGCGGCTACACGCTCGCGGTTCCGCTTTTCATCAACGAGGGCGACGTGATCCGCATCAACACCGAGACGGGCGAGTACAACGACCGCACCGCGACGAAGTAAGCAGATGAGAAGAATAGTAGTGACCAGCGCCCTGCCGTATGCGAACGGGGATATCCACCTCGGGCATCTCGTGGAGTACATCCAGACCGATTTCTGGGTGCGTTTCCAGAAGCTTCGCGGCAACGAGTGCGTGTACATCTGCGCGGACGACACCCACGGCACGCCGGTGATGATACGGGCACGCAAGGAAGGGATCTCGCCAGAGGAACTGATCGCGCGTTCGCACGCGACGCATCTGAAGGATTTCTCCGACTTCCAGATCGCGTTCGACAACTACTATTCCACCAATTCGCCGGAGAACCGGGAGTTTTCGGAGAAGATATATCTCGCCGCCGAGAAGCAGGGCTACATCACGAAGAAGACGACGCCCCAGCTCTACTGCGACAAGTGCCGGATGTTCCTTCCCGACCGTTTCGTGAAAGGGACGTGTCCGAAGTGCGGAGCGGCGGGGCAGTACGGCGACAGCTGCGACAGATGCGGGGCGACATACGGGGCCGAGGAGCTCGGCAGCCCGGTATGCACCACCTGCGGCGCGACGCCGGCGGCAAAGGATTCGGAGCATCTCTATTTCGAGCTCGAGCCGCAGCGCGACTATCTCGAGAAGTGGATTCCCGGCCATACCACGAGCGACGTTTCGAACAAGCTGCTCGAGTGGTTCAAAGAGCCGCTCAGAGGGTGGTGCATCTCGCGCGACGCGCCGTATTTCGGGTTCGAGATACCGGGGTACAGGGACAAGTTCTTCTACGTATGGGTCGACGCGCCGATCGGCTACATCGCCAGCCTGAAGAACTGGTGCGACCGAAACGGCAAGGGCGATCTGTGGAACGACCCCGGCGTCGAGCTGTACCATTTCATCGGCAAGGACATAATCCGCTTCCACTGCCTGTTCTGGCCGGGCATGCTGCGCGCGGCCGGTCTCAAGGGGCCGGACAAAGTGTTCGTGCACGGATTCCTCACGGTCAACGGCGAGAAGATGTCCAAATCGAAAGGGACGTTCGTCAACGCGCGCACGTACCTCGAGAATCTTCCGCCCGAGGCGCTGAGGTACTACTATGCGGCGAAGCTCGGCGGGACGGTCGACGACATGGACCTCAATCTCGACGATTTCGTCCAGCGCGTCAATTCCGATCTCGTCGGCAAGATAACCAACATCGCCTCGCGTTCGGCGCAGATGCTGCAGAAGAAGCTCGGCGGCATGCTCGGCAGGCTGGACGCGGAGGGGGCGGAGCTGCTGGCCACGATCCGCGAGGCGTCCGAGAAGATCGCCGGATTCTACGAGGAGCGCCGGTTCAACATGGCGATCGTCGAGATATGCCGGTGCGCCGATCTTGCGAACGCATACTTCGACCGCAAGGAGCCCTGGAAGCTGGTGAAGTCCGACCCCGAGGCCGCCCGCGTCGCGCTCACGGCCGCGATGAACGCCTTCAGGGCGATCGCGGTGTATCTCGCGCCGGTGCTGCCGGCGTATGCGCAGAAGGCGGCGAAGCTTTTCGGCGAAAGCGGCTGGACGTGGAGTTCGGCCGGCGTCGCCGTCGAGGGCGCGGCGCTCGGCGATTACGAGTATCTCGCGTCGCGAATCGACAAGAAGCAGGTGGACGCGATGATCGCTGCGGCGACGGTCAAGCCGGCCGATTCCGGCGAGGTTGCGCACGAAAGCCGCGCGTCGAAAAACAAGGCGAAAGCGTCCGTTCCGGCCAAGGGGACGATTCCGTTCGCCGATTTCGAGAAGATCGATCTCAGGGTCGGCACCGTCGAGAGCTGCGAGGCGGTGCCGAAAAGCTCGAAGCTGCTCAAGTTCGTCCTCGACGCGGGTCCGCTCGGCAAGCGCACCATATTCTCGGGGATACGCGAGGCGTATCCGGAGCCGGAGAAGCTCGTGGGGCGGGAAGTCGTTTTCGTCGCGAATCTCGAGCCGAGGAAGATGTCGGTCGGGGTCTCGGAGGGCATGATACTTTTCGCGGGCGAGCCGGGTTCGAACGGCGGGGTGCTGCTGCCTTCTTCCGCGGCGGGCGGCGGAACGCAGGTAACGTAAAAGGAGGCAAGGGGGATGTCGACACTTTCGATTGCGATCATGGCGGTCTGGGCGCTTTTTGCGGCCGGAATCGTCTGGTACGTGGCCGACGTCGCCAAGGACGTCACCTACGTCACGCTGGCGGACGGGCGCCGCCAGGAGCGTTCGATACCGGTCGTCTTCAAGCTGCTGCTGCCTTTCGTCGGCAACCTGGACAGGATCGTCTCGCGTCCGTTTTTCAGAAAACAGATCGAGACGGCCGACTGGATGCTCGTCGCCGGCGGATACGAAGGGCTCTTGAGCGGGCGCGAATTCGTGGCGCTGAAGATGCTCTGTCCGCTCGTGCAGGGCGTGGCGTGGGCGCTTCTGATCGCGCTTTTCGGGGCGATCATGCCGGATTCTCCGTTCGCGAGCGGATTCGTTCCGCTCGTGCTGTTTGGGTTCGTGCTGTTCTATCTGCAGCCGATGCTGTGGTTGCGCTCTTCGCTCAAGAAGCGGCATCTTTCGATAATGAAGTCGCTTCCGTTCGTGCTCGACATCCTGACGCTGTCGGTCGAGGCGGGCATGGATTTCATCAGCGCGCTGCAGCGCAACTGCCAGTCGCGCAAGCTCGACCCGCTGAACGAGGAGCTTCTGCGCATGACCAAGGAGATACAGATCGGGCTGTCGCGCAAGGAGGCGCTAAGGAACATGGCCGACCGCGTGCGCCAGAGCGATCTGAAATCGGTCGCGTTCGCGCTGATCCAGGCGGACGAGCTCGGCGTGTCGATCGGCGCGATACTGCGCATACAGTCGGAACAGCTCAGGTCGCGGCGTTTCGACCGCGCCGAGAAGCTCGCGCACGAAGCGCCGACGAAGATGCTCGGCCCGCTGATGCTGTGCATATTCCCGGCGGTGTTCATAATCCTGCTCGGGCCGGTGCTTTCGCAGGCGATGAAGGGAATGCTTTGAGAACGGAGGAAAGACGTTGAAGCGTCCACTGCTTATGGTTTCCGGCGGCGCGCTGGACGGCGAGAAGTTCGACGTCCCCGAAGGCGGGTTGCGTCTCGGCAGGTCGTCGACCAACGACATTCACATCGCGGACGAGGGGCTGTCGCGCAACCATTGCCTTTTCGAGCGCGACGGCGAGGACGCGATACGCGTTATCGATCTGGCGAGCGCGAACGGCACGTACGTGAACGGCGAGATGCTGGGCGGCGACCCCCGCCGGCTTTCGCCCGGCGACAGAATCGAGGCCGGCGGCACGGCGATACT
>JAGDAE010000041.1 GCA_017959645.1 Kiritimatiellia bacterium | reverse complement strand
CACACTCGGCGACGATCTGCAGACTGGTATCGACTGGGTCCAAAGAGGCCGCAGCCCGGTGGAAAAAGGTACCGGACACTACCGGTATACGGACGGCGCCGGCAATGTGATTACGAGTCCGGACTTGGGAGAATCGTTCACCAGAACAACGACAGACGCCGACGGGGATGAGACAGAGACGAAATGGACGAGAATTGGCGAAGAACTGACCAAGATGGTTCCGATCCGCGATACGTTCCTGAACCGCAGCCATTACGGACTCGGCGGCGGCGGCGGCGATTCGTCGGAGCTGCTTGCCACCATCGTAGGCCAGGGTATGAACATAGCGTCTAATGCCAACCCGATCGGCACCGGAATCAATTACATCCTGAAATCCGACAGGCTCAATCTCGCAGCCGTCATACAGGCGTCGAAGACCGATAGCCGTACCAAGTATATCGCTTCACCGATTGTGATGACGGTGGACAATAAAGAGGCGACGATCGATGCGACGGAGAACCGCCAGTTCCTCACAGGCTGGCAGGCACAGTCGTCTGGCGTCAACGGTAGCGGCCAACCGACCCCGAACTACAGCTCGAAGGATATCGGCATAAAGATCAAGATCACGCCGAAGATCAACCCGAACGGAACGGTCATGCTCACGCTACAGGAGGAATATTCGCAGTTCGTCCGCGACGGACAGAGCATGCTCATCCCCGTTGCCGGCCAGACCTACCGACCGGGCACGGTCGACCTCGCGGTCGAACGGAAACTGGAGGCAGACATTCTGCTCGAGAACATGCAGACCGTCGTTCTCGGCGGCCTTACCGAGACGTACAATTCCGAATCCGAGACCGGCATCCCGATTTTGAAGGACATTCCGTGGATCGGCAAGTGGCTTTTCGGTTCCGTGACGCAGACCGAGAACCGCAAGGAACTCCTCATCTTCCTGACGCCGTACGTTCTCGACGAAGGAGACGCAGCGCAGGCCGAGGCGATACGCAGAAAGAAGGCGCTCAGCGATCCGAGACCTTGGGACGACCACGGCTGGTCGCTCTCCGAACTGGCCGATCCGGTCAGCAAGAAGGAGCAGCTGCGCCGATTCAAAGACGAATGGGCGAAGCAGGACGAGGAGCGTAAGACGAAACTCGCCATCGAAAAGGCGAAACTCGAACGCGCCGAGAAACTCAAGAGCATGAGCGCAGAAGAGCGCAAGATGTGGCTTGAACTTCATGAGAAGGAGCTTGAAGACGAGCAGCAGGAGGAGCTGCGCGAGAAGATGCTCGACGAAGAGAGTCAAGAGGAACTTAAAGAACTCGCCGACCGGATAAGGACGGAGAAACTCGGCGAGGCCGAGACGGCTCTCGAAGAGAACGATGCGAAGATGCATGCCGAAAACGAACGCGGCAAATACGACCGGGAGAACGCGCAGTGAACGGCAGACTGGTCTCGATAGTTTCGGTCTGCGCTGCGGTGGTAGCGGCCGCGGTCGCCGGCATCGTCGTTTCGACGTCGATGTCGTCGAAGGCGCGGTACGAATCGAACGCCGCGCAGAGCCGCGAAGAGGTCTCGCGCAACGAGCGGCTCGCGGCGGAGGCGGAAAAGAAGAAGGCGGAGGCCGAGCTTTCGACCGCGCGCAGCGCGGAGGAAAAGTCCAAAGCCGACCTGAAGGCGAAGGCGCTCGCGAAAGAAACGGAAGAGATCGCGCGCGAGCGCGCCGAAGAAGAGCGCGCCGCGGCCGAGGCCAAGGCGAAGGAGGCGGCCGATCTGCGCGCGGCGAAGGAGGCGGAGGCGAAATCGGCGAAATCTTCCGCCGACGAGGCGAGGGCAAAGGCGGACGAGGCGCGCGCCAGCGAAAACGCCGAGGCTTCGAAGGAGAAGGCGGCCGCCGCCGCGCTCGAGAAGGAGCGGCTCGCAGGTGAGCGCGTGATCGCCGAGGCGAAGGCACTGGAACTGAGAAAACTCGATCTTGAGACCTACGAGCAGGAACTTCTCGACTACAAGCGCGAACTCGACGAGCGCGAAGCGCTGCTGAGGCCAGAGAAGACCATCGCCGATCTCGTGTGGATTGCCGATGACGATTTCGACGTGGACGAAAACGGCCGCGTGCGCCCGAAGCCGAAAGAGCCGTATCTGGCCGAAAACGACCGCAATCTGCCCAAAGAGACGCGCGAGTTGGCCAAGGCGCAGCGCGAGGCCGGCGAAGAACTCTCGGCCCGCGCCGGAGCCGTGCGCGAGCGCATCGTCGGCGAACTCGAAGCGCTCTACGAAGCGGCGCTTAAGGAAGACCGCGTCGTCGACGCCCAATTCTACCGCAAATCGCTTAAATCGCTATATCCAGACTGGGAATACGGGAAATGAGTCTTTCTGTAGGAATCGTCGGGCTGCCCAACGTCGGCAAGTCCACCTTGTTCAACGCGCTCACGAGAAAACAGCAGGCCGCCGCCGAGAACTATCCGTTCTGCACGATCGAGCCGAACACGGCGGTCGTCGAAGTCGCCGATCCGCGGCTCGACGAACTGGCGAAAATCGTCCATCCGCAGCAGATCGTGCGCGCCACGGTCGGCTTCACCGATATCGCCGGACTGGTCAAGGGCGCGTCCAAGGGCGAGGGGCTGGGCAACAAGTTTCTCGCCAACATCCGCGAATGCGACGCGATACTGCATGTCGTCAGGTGCTTCGAGAACGACGACATAATCCACGTGCAGGAGGGCGGCAACAAGTCCGCGCCGATCGACCCCGTCGGCGACGCCGAGGTGATCGAGACCGAACTCGTGCTCGCCGACATGGAGCAGCTCGCCAAGCGCTACGAGAAGATCAGGAAAGAGGCGCAGGCGAAGCCGGCGATGCGCCCGGAGGCGGAGGCGTGCGAGGCGCTGCTGAAGCATCTCGAGGCGGGCGGCAGCGTAAGGTCGTTTCCGCGCAAGGAAGGCGACGCGATACTGAACGTCATCAAAGAGCTGCATTTCCTGTCCGACAAGAAGGTCATCTACTGCGCCAACGTGGCGGACGACGACGTAACCGGCGAGGGCAACGCGCACGTCGCGGCGCTCAGGGAATATGCGGCGAAGCAGGGCGCGGAGACGGTCGTCGTCTGCGCGCAGATGGAGGCCGATCTCGCCGGGCTCGACGACGCCGAGGCGAAGGAGTTTCTCGCCTCCTACGGGCTTTCCGAAAGTTCGCTCGACCGCACGATCAAGCTCGCGTACCACACGCTCGGGCTGGCGAGTTTTCTGACAGCCGGCCCCAAAGAGGTCAGGGCTTGGACTTTCAGGCGCGGCTGGAAGGCGCCGCAGTGCGCCGGGGTCATACACACCGATTTCGAAAAGGGTTTCATCCGCGCGCAGGTCGTATCGTACGCCGACTACGTCAAGCACGGCGGCGAAAAGGGCGCGCGCGAAGCCGGGGCGCTCAGGCCGGAAGGCAAAGAATACGAGATGCAGGACGGCGACGTGGTCGAATTCATGTTCAACTGACAGGAGGGCAAAACAGTGTACATCCGCCAGATTTCGATATTTCTCGAGAACCGACCGGGGCAGCTTAGCCAGATCTGCCGTGATCTCGCCGCCGCGGACATAAACATCGCGACCCTGTCGCTGGCCGACACCAGCGAATTCGGAATCGTCCGCATGATCGTCGACGACCACGAGAAGGCGAAGGCCGAGCTTGAGCGCAAGGGCCACGCGGTCAACGTGACGCAGGTGGTCGCGGTGTGCGTTCCCGACCGCCCGGGCGGCATGGCCGGGGTGATGGAATGTCTCGACCGCGCCGGGGTGAACATCGAGTACAGCTACGCTTTCGCGTTCCACAGCGGCGAAAAGGCGGTTCTCGTGTTCAGGTTCGGCGACAACGCCAAGGCGCTCGAGGCGCTGCGCGCGGCCGGATACGTCACGCTCGACGAGAAGCAGGTCGCGGAGGCCGGCAGGTGAAATACGTCTCGACCAGAAAGGGTCTGGAGGCGACCGGCGCCGAGAGCGTGTTCCGCGGGCTCGCGCCCGACGGCGGGCTCTACGTGCCTTCGTCGATGCCCCGGCTCGACCTTTCGCGGTGCGCGGACTTCGGCGCGTGCGAAGA
This sequence comes from Kiritimatiellia bacterium, assembly GCA_017959645.1. Lineage (GTDB taxonomy): Bacteria > Verrucomicrobiota > Kiritimatiellia > RFP12 > UBA1067 > UBA1067. Next base: position 2,794 of record JAGDAE010000041.1, on the reverse strand, counting down.
CGCGGTTACGGCGGCTCTCTTCGATGACATTCCGCTCGCCGTGAGGAACGAGGCGACGGCGCGGCTGCTGTCGCGCTTTCCCGCCGGCGATCCGGTTCCGCTCGTCGAGAAGGACGGCCTGCACATGCTCGAACTTTTCCACGGCAGGACCGGCGCGTTCAAGGACGTCGCGCTTTCGATGCTGCCGGTTTTCATGCGCCACGCGGCCGGAGGCAGGCGGGTTCTCATACTCACGGCGACGAGCGGCGACACCGGCTCGGCGGCGATGCAGGGCTTCGCCGGCGTCGAAGGAACCGAGATAATCGTCTTTTTTCCGGCCTCGGGAACCTCGAAGATACAGCGCCTGCAGATGACGACGCCGTCCGACGCGAACGTGCACGCGGTCGCGATCGAGGGCAATTTCGACGACGCGCAATCGGCGGTGAAGCGCATTTTCGCCGATCCGGCGATCAACGCGCTGGCGGCGTCGAAGGGAATCACGCTTTCGAGCGCCAATTCGATAAACACCGGGCGGCTGGTTCCGCAGATCGCCTACTACGCGCACGCATGCGCGCGGCTCGGGGGCGAATGCGACATCGTCGTGCCTTCCGGCAACTTCGGCAACATTCTCGCGGCCTACTGCGCCAAGAAGATGGGCGCGCCGGTCGGCAGGCTCGTCTGCGCGTCGAACATAAACGACGTGCTCGCCCGCTTCGTGAAGACCGGCGTCTACGACCCCGGCGAGAAATTCACGGTCACCAATTCGCCGTCGATGGACATACGCAAGAGTTCCAACGTCGAGAGGCTGCTGTGGATGCTGAACGACGGCGACTGCGAAGAGGTCTCGCGGCTGATGGCCGATCTCGCGGCCAAGGGGCGCTACGAGCTGAAGGCGGAGGCCAAAGAGCGGCTTTTCGCCGATTTCGAGGGCGCGGTCGCGACGCCCGGCGAGACGCTTGCCGAGATGCGCCGGATGCGCGCGGCGGCCGGGTACACGGTCGATCCGCACACGGCGGTCGCGACTTTCGCGGCGAAGAAGCTCGGGTATCCGCGCCGCGGGGTTCCTTGCGTCGTCGCGGCGACGGCGACGCCGTACAAATTCCCCGAAACGTGCATGGAGGCCTTCGGCGAAGACGTGCTCGACGATCCGCCGCCGGCTTTCGTGAATCTCGAGTCGCTGCCGGTGGCGCAGAAGAAGACGGTCGGGATCGACGGAATCGACGAAGCGGTAAAGGAGCTGTTCTGATGAAAAAAGCGGTCGTCAACGGAGAAGAGATCGGCGAGGACGCGGTAAGGTTCGAACTCGACCGCCTCGTGAAATTCTACGCGAGCCACGGCATGGGCGCGGAGGAAATACGCCGGAATCTGCCCCGGCTCGAGGAGAAGGCGCTGGAGCAGGCGATCGGCGCGAAGCTGCTGCTCGACCGCGCCCGGCAGCTCGACATCCCGGTCTCGGCCGCCGACATCGACGCCGAGGTCGCCAAGGTCGTGACGCAGGTGGGCGGCGAGGAGAACTACCGCAAGGCGCTGGCGGCCCAGCACATCACCGAGGACGCCTTCCGCAAAGAGCTGGAGAAGGGCGCGAAGGTGAACCGGCTGGTCGAGCAGGCCTGCGCTTCCGTTCCGGAGCCGACCGAAAAGGAGGTCGCCGGTTTCTACGCGGCGCACAAGAGCGAATACGTCGAGTCCGAGCAGGTCCTCTGCCGGCACATCCTGGTCAAGGGCGACGGACCGGAGTCGCTGAAGAAGATCGGCGAGATCAGAGAGCGCATCGTCGCGGACAAGGCCGATTTCGCCGAGGAGGCCGAGAAGCATTCCGACTGCCCGTCCGGACGGCAGGGCGGGTCGCTCGGTTGGTTCGGCCGCGGCATGATGGTTCCCGAATTCGACAAGGCCGCCTTCGAGCTGGAGAAGGGCGCCGTGTCGGAAGCGATAAAGACGCAATTCGGCTACCACATAATCCGCAAGGAAGACCAGAAGGGCGGCAGGGCGCTCGATTTGGTGGACGTGCACGACCAGATAAAGGATCTTCTTCGCCACGAGGCCAGGGGGCGCGCGATGGACCGCTTCGTCGCGGAGCTGCGCGAGAAGGCGACGGTCGAATACCGGTGATGGAAATAACCTCGCCATCGAACCCGAAGCTCAAGCACGTCGTCAAGCTGCGCAGCTGCTCGACGCGCGAGGAATTCGGCGAGATGATCGTCGAGGGATACCGCGAATGCCGCCGCGCGCTCGACGCCGGGTACCGGCCGAAGGCGCTCTTTTGCTGTCCGGAGCTGTACCTCAAGAACGAGAACGAGCCGGCGATTGTCGGGGAATGCGCGAAGGCGGGCGCGGAGATCTACGTCTGCTCGAAGATCTGCTTTCTCAAGATCGCCTACCGGGAGCGTCCGGACGGGCTTTTGATGGTTGGCCCCCACGTCTCGGTCGCTCTCGGCGAGCTCGATCTTCCCGAAAACGCGCTGGTGGTCGTAACCGAAGCGATCGAGAAGCCGGGCAATCTCGGCACGATTCTGCGTTCGGCCGACGCCGCCGCCGTCTCGGCGGTGATCGTCTGCGACCGCGCGACCGACATTCACAACCCCAACGTCGTGCGCGCCTCGACGGGTACGATGTTCACCGTGCCCGTCGCCGAGGCGACGTCTGACGAAGCGCTCGCATTCCTGAAAAGCCGCGGCTTCCGCATTCTCGCGGCGACTCCGCACGCCGAGAAGCTGCATTTCGACGTCGATCTCGCCGGCAGGGTGGCCATCGCCCTCGGCGCGGAGCAGTACGGGCTGAGCGCGAAATGGATGGACGCGGCCGACCTGCGCGT
>JAGDAE010000040.1 GCA_017959645.1 Kiritimatiellia bacterium | reverse complement strand
CGACTTAATTTCTACTGTTGTAGATTATTCTCCTTTCGTTGGAAGTGTGATGTCTAAGGCCTCGACTTAATTTCTACTGTTGTAGATGTGATGCACAAGAGCATGTCAAAGCCGGTCTAAGGCCTCGACTTAATTTCTACTGTTGTAGATTCCTCTTTTTGTGTTGTCTTGTCTCATTGAGTGTGAACGATCGTTGAAGATTATGCCGCGTTGCGGAAGAGATAGTAAAGCTGCTGGGGGCTATATGTCCAGAGCTTCGTGGACTCGTCTTCCAACTTCGCATAGAACGGCGTATCGTAGAAGCGCATCATCGCCTCAAGCGTAGAGATGCCGAGATCCTTCGCCCAAAGCTGCGCGAGCCCCGCAACCTTCCAGTGCAGGAGCATATAGACGTTTGACTGGTTTATTTCTGCCATACTACCTCCTCGCTCCCTTGAAATGAAAGACAAGACAATGCCTCTTCCGTGTGAAATAGTATCTGGTCGAAAAGCCGCCGGGTCTTCAGCCGCTCAATCAGCATCTCGAAAGAGATGATGCCACCCTCGTAGAGCGTAAGCGACGTATAGACCTGATCATTCGCCACAGGCCCCCTTACATAGTCAAAGTCATGACTGAAACTTGGACGCTTGCGATTCGCAGAGACAAAATCCGCCCATTCGCGGGTGGGGCTTTCAAAGGTCTTTCCCTTGAATTGCGCACCAAACAGCCGCTCGTCAAGTTCATAGGCCGAAACAACGCCCTTGGCTTTATTGAGACGGTTTCCCTTTGTCTTCACAAACCGGCAAGCCTGTTCAAAGGAACTAGTGACGTAAAACCCTATTCCAAAATCGCCGACATTGGTTCCGCGTCGGATTTCAGGATTTCTAACCTCCTCCAAGCCACCATGATACACTTTCATGCAGGCTCCTTTCTGACAGACAAGAACTCGTCGATGTAGGCCACTATCTGTCTCTCGCCAAAGGAGTGCAGTATGTCGTATTCCTCGTAAAGGTACTTCTCGACACCATACTTGCGGAACAGGTCGGCCACCTCATGTCCGCTGATACCGTGGATTGTCTTGTAGCATTCAATGCAGAACGCAACGAACGTGATGATTTTCTCGTCATCTTTCACGCTCACATTCTCTAGCTTTATTGCCATTTGCTACAATTTCCTTTGTACGCTCGCTGTTTTAGGACACAGTACACCTAATGAGCAAGTGCAAGTATGATACCAAAATTTAAGTCAAAAGTCAATGGGAGGCCACTTTTGTGGGGATGATATTTTGTTGCTATGAATGCAATATCCGCGCGAATTGAAATTGAGACATTGTCCGCGCCTTCGCGGAACGGCGTGGTACCTCGCCGGCAAACGGGACGCCGGACCGGCCGCACCTTCGCTTTTTGCCGCTGCCCACTTTGCGTTTTTGCAGGTCCCTACTTGCTGTTTTTGCCGGTAAATGATATACTGCTCCCGTCGCATGAAAAGGAAACTATGGCGGACAGATGGCAGACGGCGAGGCTTCGTTATATGTTGGAGAGCGGAAGTTTATCTCGGCAAAAGACAGCCCTGTCATGGGGGCGATATGCTTCCGTTTGAGGGATGATAAAGTTCCGCGAAGCGCAAAGGAGCGTTGAAATGCAATTCACAACAATAGATGAAACGGCTGAAAAGTGGGGAATAACACCTCGACAGGTGCGCACATATTGTTCGGCGGGGCGCATCCCCGGCGCGTCATTCGTGCAAGGCGAGTGGACGTCTGCCGCACGGGACAGGACGTGTTCATCCTCGGCCTTCGCCAGTTCGGCCACGTGAAACTTGCCGAGAAAGCCGAGGCAGTGCAACGGAAATCCGAAGTCGAGGAGGCCCGATGAGCGCGAATGAAGGAGAGCCCCGAATGCCATATCCGCGCCGCCGGTTCCGGTGCGCGCCCGTATCGATTGCGCTTTGAATGAAAAGAAAAGAGAGGCTGCCGCACCATGAACGCAACAATACACGTCCTCGCCGCAATTCTGACGGTAGGCCCGTCGGAAGAGTTCAAGAGCGTGCAGGCCGCGGCCGACATCGCCGCGCCCGGGGACGAAGTCGTCATTTCCGCCGGGGTCTACCGCGAATGGGTGAAGCCGCGAAACGGCGGCGTCGAAGGCAGGCCGATCGTCTACCGCGCCAAAGACGGCGAGCGCGTCGAGATAACCGGGGCCGATGTGGTCAAAGGATGGACCGCGCTCGGCGGCGGGGAGTGGACAATCGAGCTTGACTACGCGAATTTCGGCGACGGGTTCAATCCGTTCACCGACAACCTCTGCGGAAGCTGGTTTGACGGCAACGGACTCGTGCATCCGCGCACGGCGTTGATATTCAACGGCAGACGGCTGGGCGACGGAGAACGGCGGTTCGAAGCCGGCGAAGGGAAGGGGAGGATAGTCGCGAGATTCCCGTCCGATCCCGACGAGGGGACCGCCGAACTGGTCGTCAGGCCGGCGGCGTTCTATCCGGTCGAGGAAGGGCGCGATTTCATCACGCTCAGGGGCATCGTCTTTCGCGACGCCGCGCCCAACTGGGCGCCGCCGACCGGCGAACAGGTCGGCATCGTCGGCACGCACTGGTCGAGAGGATGGATCGTCGAAGAATGCGAAATCTCCGGTTCGCCGGCGAGCGGAATCACGCTTGGAAAATACGGCGACGAATTCGACGGCTTTTCGGACGATTCACAGGACTTCACCGCCACCGTGGAGCGCGCGGCCGGACATGGGCTCGACCGCGTCGGGCATCATACCGTCAGGCGCTGCCGCATACACCATTGCGGACAGGCCGGGATATGCGGTTCGCTCGGGGCGGTGTTTTCGGCGATAGAGGAGAACGATATCGGTTTCTGCCACTGGGGGGAGAAATTCGGCGGCTTCGAGATGGCGGGCATAAAGATACACGGCGCGGTCGGCATGACGATCGCCGGCAATACGATCCATCATTGCGGCGGCCGGTTCGGCGGCATCTGGCTCGATTGGATGGCGCAAGACGCCACCATAAGCGGAAATCTCATGTATGCCAACGGAAACGAACTTTATTTCGAGGTTTGCCACGGACCGATACTGGTCAAGGGCAACCGGCTTTTGTCGGGAAAAGACATCAATCTCGCCGGGACTTCAAACGCCACCTTCATCGACAATGTCATAACCGACGCAATATACACGCGCGGAGACGAAAGACGAACCCCGCTGTTCAAGACCGGGACCTGCGAAATCGCCATTCTCGAGAAACCGTGCGAAAACAGGCATAACCGTTTCGAAAACAACATTTTCTACTTCAGGAAAAAACACGATTAGAAAGCCTGTCGCCTGCTGTCCGTCCCGGGCCGGTGTACGCGGCGCACGGCCATTGCGCGACCATGGCTGGTCCGGCGTATCCGGCTCGTCGCCGGGACGCAGTCTTTCATGTTGTCCGAGGCCGTCGCGATGACATCGCCGTCGAACTCGACGTCGATCTCGCCGTCCGGACAGAACACGCCGTTTGCGTCGACCGTCTCCGCCGTGAGAAACTCCAGCTCGCCCACCGTCTCCGAAACGAACCTCACCGCCACCGGCTCGCCCGAAGTCGCTATTCTCGCCGAGTCCAGCACGTTCCCGTGCGCGTCGATTCCATAGGCGACGATTTCGCCCGGCTCGTAAGCGACGGCGAATTCGCTGAAGTAGGCGTTGTCCTCTCCGTTCGGCTTCTCTCCGGCGACGGAGCCGTTCACGACAAGCCTGACGCGCGGCGCGCGGGAATAGACCTCGACGAAAACCGGCTTCCCTTCCCAGCCTTTGAAATTCCAGCTTTCGAAAGTCGGCCAGGTTCCCCAGTCGGTAGTGACGATCTTTCCCTTCCATCCGTCGGGTTCGCGCACCGCCAGATACGTCGGGGCGTTCTCGTTCCACAGCGTCTCGCGCAGGTGCGATATCGGCTTGCGGCGTCCGATCAGATCGATGTCTCCGCAGTTGGCGCCGTGCCACGGGAAGGAGTTCTTTATCCTGAAGTGGTCGCCGGGCTCCTCCTCGCCTTCGTAATAGCTGCGCCCGATCATGGACTCGCCGCGGTAATCCATCGCCGACCACACGAACTCTCCGATGACGTACGGACGGTCCTTGACGATGCGCCAGACGTTGGTCGCGTCGCGCGGATACGTCTCGGTAAGCACGATCACCCGCTCCGGATGCCGGGCATGGTCGTCGTCGACGCGGTTTTCGGCGTAGTTGTAGCCGACGATGTCCAGAGCCGATGCGAGCTTGTCCTGCGCGAGCCATTCGTCATCGCCTCCCCATGTGCACAGCGCCATCGTGACCGGGCGGCCGGGATCGAGCTTTTTGCACAGTTGCACCATGCGCACGGCCTGCTCCGCCGCCCAATCGCTCGTGCGCTCGAGTATCTCGTTGCCGATCGACCACATCGCCACGCTCGGATGCACCCGGTCGCGCCTCACCACCGCCTCGAGCGCCTCCGCCCAATCCCTTTCGAAATCGCGCGAAAAATCGGCCTCGCTCTTGCCTTCGCGCCACATATCGAACATGTCGTCGATGACGAAAAGCCCCTCTTCGTCGCAAGCTTCGAGAAACGCCTCGGGAAACGGATTGCAGCCGAGCCTCACCGCGTTGAAGCCGGCTTCCTTGAGTTTGCGGACCTTCCAGCGCTCGGCGTCGGGGTGGCTGGCCGCCCCGAGCGGGCCCGTATCGTGGTGCACACATCCGCCGTGCAGATTGACGGCGACGGCCAGAATGCAGAGCGCCGTCATTGCGCGGAAATCCTTTCTTTGTCTGACATTTGGCGCGAATTATACCATTTGCCGGCGACCGGCCGCAAGCGCAAAGCGCTGGGGATGTTCCAGGCGGTTCGGCGGTTGACAGCGAAAACGGCAAAATGATACAATATGCGCTCCCGGTCCACGGCAGGCCCGGGCGCTTTTGCGCCGGCCGGGCAAGACGGGAGATGCGATTTGAGATTCGTGTACCAGTACCGCACGAGCGACAATGTCGTTCACGAAGGCGCGATCGGCGCTGCCGACCGCGAGGCGGCGTTTCGCGCCTTGCGCTCGCGCGGCGTCAAGCCCGCGCGGCTCGAAGAGGCGCCGGGGGTTTTCAACAAGCTTTTCGGCAAGGGCAAGCGCTGGCTCGCGATCGCGGTTTTGGCGGCGCTGGCGGCGTTTCTGTATTTCGAGCTGCGCGAGGAGCGCGAAGCGGAGACGACGCTGCCGCGTTCGCAGATATACGGCGATCCGGACATTCTGCAGCAGTGCGAGGAGCGCGCGTGGTCGAACGTGTTTCCCGATCCGGGCGAGAGGTTCCTCGCCCGCTACGCCCAGCCGGGCGTGTCCGGCGCGATGGCGCTGGTCGTCGACGGGATGCTGGCGAAATCTCTCGGCCGCGAGATGCGGTTCGTCGAGGGCGAGCCGGCCGAGCACGCGAAAATGAAAAAGATCGTCAACGGGATGAAGGCGGAGTTCGCCGCCTATCTCGCCGCCGGCGGCAGCGAAGAGGGGTACATGCGCCGGCTCGAAGAGCGCCAGAAGGTCGAGGCGGGCATTTTCAGGTCGACCGAAGACGAGCTGGCGCGTTTGGCGGCGAAACTCAACGCCTCCAACCGCGTCGAGACGGCCGCGGTCTGGGAGAAGAAGAACGCGATGCTCAGGAGTTTCGGACTGCGCACGATTCCGATGCCGGAGGAGGAATGATGGAATTCACGGTTTCGACGAGAACCAAAGACGGCGGCATAGCCGAGGAAGTATTCGAAGCGGCGTCTCGCGAGGAGCTCTTCGGCGTACTCGCTTCGCGCGGGATAAAGGCGCTCAGCGTGCGCGAAGGCGCTGTGCGGGGAAAGCCGAAACGTCCGCAGGCGGTTGCGCCGCGCGGAGCGAAGAGGGGGCTTCTGGCCGGGGCGATCGTGGTCGCGGGCGCGTTGGCGGCGCTCTGGCTGCTGTCG
>JAGDAE010000039.1 GCA_017959645.1 Kiritimatiellia bacterium | reverse complement strand
TCATTTCAGGAGAATCCCGGGGGGATTACTTGAAGAAACGGTTGTAGAGCCCCTCGAACCCGGCGCCGTGGCGGGCTTCGTCCTTCGCCATTTCGTGAACGGTGTCGTGTATCGCGTCGTATCCAAGATCCTTCGCGCGCTTCGCGATCGCGAGCTTGGCCGCGCACGCGCCCTGCTCGGCGTCGGCGCGCATGGCGACGTTCTTCTTCGTCGAATCGGTCAGCACCTCGCCCAGCAGCTCGGCGAACTTGGCCGCATGTTCGGCCTCCTCCCACGCATAGCGCTTGAACGCCTCCGCGATCTCTGGATAGCCCTCGCGCTCGGCCTGGCGCGCCATCGCCAGATACATGCCGACCTCGCAACACTCGCCGTTGAAATGGTCTTTGAGCCCCTGCGTCACCTCGGCGTCGTCGACCTTGCCGTCGCCGACCCCGTGCTGGCAGGCCCACGTCTTCTTGCCGGCTTCCGCGGCTTCTTCGCGGAATTTCGACCCCGGAACTCCGCACTGGGGACACTTCTCCGGAGCGGAATCTCCTGTGTAGACATAGCCGCATACGGGGCAAACCCATCTTTTCATCGTGTACCTGCCTTTCCTTGTTTGAAATTTACGAGAGAGATTATATCACATCCGTCGCCAAAAAGCAACCGGGGGGAGTGCGCAATAATCGGGAACCAAAAAGGAAAACCGCGGACGCCTCGAGACGCCCGCGGCTTGCCGACGGCCTGAACGGCCATGCCTTTAGCCGAGAATCGCGTCCTTCAGAGCCTTGCAGGGAACGACCTTGACGACCTTCTTCGCCTTGATCTTGATCTGCTCGCCGGTCGCGGGATTGCGGCCAATGCGGGCGGGACGCTTCACGAGCTTGACCTTGCCGAAGCCGGGGAGCATCAGACCCTTCTCTTCCTGCTTCGCTCCCTTGATCGCGATCTCAAGGAACTTGTCGTAGATGGCCGACGCCTGGGCCTTCGAGACCTCAAGCTTCTTGCCGTTCTTTTCAATAGTGCCCGCCTCGGCGAGAGCAGCCAGGATACCACTCTTGGTGGTAGGAATGATTTCTTTCTTAGCCATTTTTTTATCCTTTGTTTGTCTCGCCGAAGAAACCGCTTCTACGACGATTTGCCGATACTATACCATTATTTTCTCGCGCCCGCAAGTGGGAATTTCAAAAAAATCAATATCTATGGGCAGCCGCCGCATTCCGACCACAACCGGTTGAACGACTTGTGTGCCGGATTTTCTTGACACACTACATCTTGCGCCAGCGGCGATGCGACCAGAGATATTGCGCCGGATATTCTCTTATCGCTTCCTCGAGGCGGTCGTTGAGAAGCTGGGTGCATTTCGCGAGATCGTCGTTTTTCGAAAACCTCAAGATTCCGCCGCCGACGAGCCGATAGCGGTACGGGGCGATTCTCACGAACGAGCCGGCAACGATCGGAACGCCGTATCTCATCGCCAGCCGCGCCGCCGTCGTGAACGTCTTCGCGCTGCGCCCGAAAAACTTCAGCGGCAGCCCCTTGCCGGAATGCTGGTCCATGAGAATCGTCATCGCCGCGTTCTCCCGCAGCCAGCGCTTTATTATCTGCGGCGTGAACCCGCGGTTCTTGTCGATCACCGTGACGTCTCCGCGAAAGTGGTGCTTCTTCATCCAATTCGCGACGAAGCGGTTGTTCATGGTTCTTGCGATCGCGATCATCGGCCGCGCGAACGACAGCAGATTCGTAGCCGCCTCCCATACTCCATGATGGGAGCTTACGAGCAGTATCGGGGTCTGCGGCGTATCGAGCAGAAGCTTGACGGTTTCGGGGTCGCCGCCGGACGTGTCCAGATGCTCGCGCCAATTCTCGCTGGTCACGACCTTCGGCACGCAAAGCGCTTCGCAGATGTGCCCTGGCAGGTGGCACCATGCGGCCTTTGCGATCTTCTTCGCCTCTTCGGCATTGCCGGCGACGCCGCCCTTTAGTATGTTCTCGACCGAGAGGCGGCGGCGCGAGGCGAAAAACGGCCAGAGCAGCGCGCCGATGGCGCAGCCGATGCCGTAGGCGTGACGTTGCAGAAAGGTCATTGAAACCTTATGCCGGCCGCGCGCCCGTGCGCGTCGAGTCCCTCGATCGCGGCGAAAGTCTCGATCGTCTCTCTGGTCTCGCGCAGATCCTTCCGGGTGAAGGCGACAAAACTGTGCCGGCGGCGGAAATCGTCCGGGGTCAGCCCGTTGAACATGTTCGCCGCCCCGCCGGTCGGCAGCACGTGGCTGGGGCCGGCGGCGAAATCGCCGGCCGATTCCGGCGTCCATGCCCCCGCGAACACGGCGCCGGCGCTGCGCACCTTGCGCAGAAGCGGCAAAGCGTCCGCGACCATCAGCTCGAAATGCTCCGGCGCGAAACGGTTTACGACCTCCATGCCCTCGTCTACGTCTTTCGCGACGACGAAGAGTATCCCGTCCCTTTCGATGACGCGCTCGATCATTTCGCGGCGCGAAAGCGTCTTGGCCTGCGACATCAGCTCGCCGCGTATCTTGCGCGCCAGCTCCATGCCGGTGCAGACGCAAAGCGACTTCTCCCATCCGCTTCCATGCTCCGCCTGCGAAAGCAGATCGGCCGCTACCCAACGCGCGTCGACGGAACCGTCGGTCAGAACCGCGATCTCGCTCGGACCCACAACCTGGTCGATCGCGACGTAGCCGTAGACCTGGCGCTTCGCCGCTGTCACGTATGCATTGCCGGGACCGGCGATTTTCTGCACCTTGCGGCAGGTTTCGGTTCCGAACGCCATCATGCCGATCGCCTGAATGCCGCCGACGCGGTATATCTCGGTCGCGCCCGCGAGCTTGAGGGCGTAAAGCAGCACCCGGTCGACTTCGCCGGACTTTCCGGCCGGGGTACACGCCACGATTTCCCTTACGCCCGCAGCCTTCGCCAAGGTCGCCGTCATTATCGCCGTCGACGCCAGCGGCGCGGTGCCGCCCGGAACGTAGACGCCGACGCGGTCCATCGGCGAATAGAACTCGCCCGCGCTTCCGCCGCCAGGCGTACGCATCTTCCAAGCGCCGCGCAATGACGCGCGAGAAAAACGCAGCACGCGCCGGTGGGCGTCGGCAAGCGCTCTCAGCACTTCGCGGGATATTCCTTTCGCCGTGATCCCGGACATGTCGATGCGCAGCGATTCCCCGCCTCCGCAGCGGAATCCCTCGAATTTCCCTACGTACTTCCTAACCGCCTTCTCGCCGTGCACGCGTATGTCGGCCAAGACCTCGCGCGCCGCCTTCTCCGCCTCTTCGGGAAACGCCGGGCGCGCATTGAACTGCTCGACATACCGGCTGCCTGGTTTTGCGATGCGTATCATTTTCTTCCGTTCATCAACATGCACTTGACTGTCGCCTCGACCGCAGGCTGCCCTTTGTCGTCCGCCTCGCCACCGATGTAGCCCTTCACCTCGTAGACGCCGAGCGGAACCCGCTCGCGGATTATCCTGACGACCGTGACGAGGCGGTCGCCCGGGCGCACCGGCGTGCGGAAACGCGCGTTTTCGACGGATGCGAACGCGAACGCCGCCTTCTCCCCGAGCACCCCGCGCGCTACGACCGCCGCGCCTGCGACCTGGCTCATCGCCTCGATCAGCACCACGCCGGGAACGACCGGATAGTCGGGAAAATGCCCCTTGAAGAAATCGTTCTTCTCGAATGTGAACGTATATTCCCCAAGCGCGCCGGTCTCGTCGGCCGAAAAGAGCGTGTCGACGAAGAGAAACGGCGCACGGTGCGGCAGAAGTTCGATTCCCGCGCGGTTGAATTCGTTCTTGAACTTCGGAAGTTCCATGGCCTCACGCCTTCCTGAATACGAGAATTCCGTTGTGTCCGCCGAAGCCCAGCGAGCTCGAGAGCGCGACGCGGATGTCGCGGACGACCCCTGCGTTCGGCGTGTAGTTAAGATCGAGCTCCGGATCGGGGTTTTCGTAGTTGATTGTGGCCGGCACGAACGAATCCCTGATCGCGAGCGCGGTGAGCGCCGCCTCGATCGCGCCGGTCGCGCCGAGGCAGTGGCCGTGGAACGGCTTCGTCGAAGAGATGTTGATCTTCTTCGCCTGCTCCTCCCCGAAGACGCGCTTGAAAGCCAACGTCTCCATCTGGTCGTTGAGCTTGGTCGATGTTCCGTGGGCGTTGATGTAGTCGACCGTCGTGCGGTCTTCGACCGACGCGTCTTTGAGCGCGATTTCGATTGCCTTGACCGCGCCGTCGCCGCTCGGGTCGGGGGCCGTGATGTGGTAGGCGTCGCATGTCGCGCCGTAGCCGGCGAGTTCCGCGTAGGCCTTCGCCCCTCTCGCCTTCGCATGCTCTTCCGATTCGAGTATCAGCACGGCCGCGCCTTCGCCCATCACGAATCCGTCGCTGTCGGCATTGAACGGCCTGCACGCCTTCTCGGGCGTGTCGTTGAATTTCGTCGCGAGCGCCTTCTCCTTCATGAACCCGCCGACCGTGAATTCCATTATCGTCGCCTCGGTCCCGCCTGCGATCACGACGTCGGCGCGTCCGGCGCGAATCATGTCGAGCGCGAAGCCGAGCGCGTCGGTCGAGCTCGCGCACGCCGTGACGACGACTTGCGCCGGACCCTTCGCGCCGAGCGAAATCGCAACATTGCCCGCCGCCTCGTTCGCGATCAGCCCCGGTATCGCCAGCGGAGAAAGCCGGTCCGGACCGCGCTCGAACAGCGTCCTGAAACCCTCTTCGGTGACTTCGAGTCCGCCGATGCCGCAGCCGAGCATGGTGCCGACGCGATCCATGTCGGGTTTCGATTCAGGCGTGAAACCCGCGTCGCGCCACGCCTCGTTGGCAGCCACCACGGCGTATTGCGAGAACAGGCCCAGATGCCTCAACGCCTTCTTGTCGATATACCCGGTCGCAAGCGCATACTCCTCGAAGCCTTTGACCTCCGCCGCGACCTGGCAGGTGCAGCGGGAAGGATCGAACTTCGTTATTCTGCCGACGCCCGGGGTGCCGGCCTTCACGGCGCTCCACGTCGCTTCGCGGCCGTTTACGACCGCCGTTATCATCCCGATGCCCGTTATCATCACTTTCTTGCTCATGGCTTTTTCCTTTTTGAAAGTTCCGTTTTCTGCCCGCGCTACAGATTTGGCCAGACACAGTAGGTTCCGCCGTAGGTCAGCCCCGCGCCGAAGCCGACCATCACTATTTTCATCCCGTCCCTCAACTCCCCGGCGCGCACCGCCTGGTCGAGCGAAATCGGTATCGACGCCGCCGAGGTGTTCGCCGTCGTCTCGAGATTGAGCCAGAATTTGTCGAGCGGAAGTTTCATCCGCCTCGCGGTCGCCTCGATGATGCGCCCGTTCGCCTGGTGCGCGAATACGCGGTCGAGCTCGGAAGGCGTGGTTCCCAACTTCTCGCAAAGGTCGCTGGCGACCTTGGAGAGCGCGCGTATCGCGAACGCGAAGACGTCGTGGCCCATCAGCGCCAGCTGCGAGAGAACCGGCGACGGTTTGAGCGGTATGCCCGTCGCCGGGTCGAGTTCCAGCGCGTCTTTGGTGCCGCCGGTGCGCTGTATGAAGTGCTGCCCCTTGCCGTCGGCGCCGAGTATGGTGTGCGCGCAGGTTTTGGTCGACGCGACGCCTGGCGGCTCGTCGTTGCCGAGAACGACCGCCCCCGCGCCGTCGCCGAAGAGGATGCACGAGCTGCGGTCGGTCCAGTCGATTATGCGCGTCAGACACTCGGATCCGATCACCAGCGCCTTCTTGTCGGGATAGAAGTTGACGAAGCCGCGCGCCTGCTCGAGCGCGTAGACGAACCCGGCGCACGCGGCCTGCAGATCGAACGCCCCGGCGTTGGCGCAGCCGAGCAGCGACTGCACGATGCACGCCGTCGACGGAAACGGCGCGTAGTCGGGCGTCGACGTCGCCAAGACGATTATGCCGATCTCGGACGGATCCGTGTTCGCCGCCTCGAGCGCGCTTTTGGCCGCCTTGGCCGCCATCGTCGACGTCGTCTCGCCCGCCTCGGCGACATGCCGCGCGTGGATGCCGGTATGCGAGAATATCCACTCGTCGGTGGTGTCGAGAACCCTCGCGATATCCTCGTTGTGCACGACCTTCGGCGGCAGATAGCTGCCGGTCCCCAGTATTCTTATTCCCATTTTCAGCCCTCCTTCAGACCAAGCACGTCGCGCATGTCGTACTTGCCGCCCGCTTTTCCCTTCGCCCATTTCAGCGCCCTGAGCGCTCCGAGCGCGAACGCCTCGCGGCTTTGCGCCTTGTGGACGAGTTCGATGCGCTCGAGCTCGCCAGCGAACATCACCGTGTGTTCGCCGACCACCGCCCCGCCGCGCAGCGCGTGCACGGCGATCTCGTCCGCCGTCCGCTCCCCGGGCTCCCCCGAGCGTCCGTAGAGCGCATTGGCCCCGAAATCGATTCCGCGCCCCTCTGCCGCCGCCTTCGCGAGCATCAGCGCCGTCCCCGAAGGCGCGTCCTTCTTGTGGCGGTGGTGCATCTCGACGACCTCGATGTCGTAGCCGGCACCGAGCGACTTCGCCGCCTTGCGCACCAGATCGAGCAGCAGGTTGACGCCGAGCGAATAGTTGCCGGACTGCACGACCGGTATCTTCTTCGCCGCCTCGTCGACCGAACGCTGCTCGTCGGGCGAAAGCCCGGTGGTTCCCAGCACGTACGGAATTCCCTCCGCCGCGGCCTTGGAGATGTTTCCGGCGACTGCGGCGTGGAACGAGAAGTCGACCACGCCGTCGATTTCGCCGGTCTGCCATCCGGCGTCGCAGCCCTCGGCGATGTCGATTTTGCGCACGACCTCGAGACCCTCGCCGCCGGCGAGAGCGCAGAGCATGCGCCCCATCCTGCCGGCGGCGCCAAGAACGGCGATTCTCATCTTCTTGCCGTTCACCGCGCGATGTAGGGGAGCATCCAGTCGGGAACCGGCATCATCTCCCAGTCTTTGAACTTCATGACGACCTCGATCCCTCCGTGCAGCTGAAGCCCGAGCTTGCCGGTCTTTTCGCATTCGGGATCGACGATGTCGAACGTCTCGAAACCGTTTATCCTGTCGACGATGCGGTCGGCGACGGCGATCGTGGTTATCGTGTTCCATCCGCCGGGCTTGCGCACCTTTTCGACCAGTTCGTCGTTCCAGGCGATCCACCCGCGCCCGGGAGTCGTCTCTCCCTGCGTGTGCCAGAGCGCGCTGTCGCGGCTGTTGCCGGCGATCTCGTTCTGGAAGCCCTTGAGAACCCACGGTATGTTCTCCTCGGCCGACCGGAAATAGAGCGCCGAATTGCCGCCGTTGATGTTGTAGCTGACGCGCGCGACGAAATTGCCGTAGTCGAGATCGGAGATCACGAGTCCGTCCTCTTCGATCCCGGCCGGATGGAATCCCTTGAGGTATTCGCCGTCGGAATCGTTCTTCTCGAAGGTCCAGCATTCGGGCAGTATGTAGTGGGCTCCTTCGACCTTAGGCTCGCCGCCGGCGCCTTTGACGAAGAATTTCTTCCACGCCGGGCTGTCGTCGAGTTCGCGGATGCGGACATTGCGCCACCTGACCACGCACTCGGGGCCGCAATGCACCTGAAGGCCTATGAAGCCGCGCTCCGAGGCGTCGTCGAAGATGTCGGCGACCTTGTTGCCGTTGAGCCACGTCTTGACCGACGGGCCGACGCACTGTATCTCGAGCTCGTTCCAGTCGCCGGGCCGGAACGACGCTTTCGCCGTCTCCAGCCGTTCCGCGGGCGTCGAGGCGTCGAGCCAGACGATCCCGTATTTGTGGCCTCGCCGCGCCTCGTCGTAGATCCGCGAAGCGTTCTCGCCGTCGAGAGTGATTTCGGCCTGGTAGCCGTAGATCTCGTTGCCGTGCCTGTACTCCGCGGCCGGACGCTCGGCGGAGCGGAACTGCACGCCGGAGTTGCCGCTGTCGATCTTGTATTCGAGCTTGAGGATGAAGTTCGCGTACTCCTTCTCCGTGCACAGGAAGGTGTTGCCGTATGTGTCGGGAACCCCGCGTCCGACGATCGCGCCGTCCTCGACCGAGAATCCGGCGCTTCCGCCCTTCACCGTCCAGCCGTCGAGGCTCTTGCCGTCGAAAAGCGGCTTGAACGCGCAGCGTTCCGTCGAACCGGTAACCGCGGCGCACCCCGCGAAAGCCGCCGCGCAGACGGCGGAGATGATTTTGATGTCCATGTGTTTGCCTTTCGTTTTTCCGTTCAGTCTTCGTTTTGGTTTTCGAGCGCCGGATCGATCGACGGCGCGCGCTTGGACAGCCGCGGGCCCGTGAAGAAATACGACGGGAACACGATGCCGCCCGTGCCGATGTCGGAGATGCCGTTGTGCATGACCTCGATCGCGACGAAATTCTCCTCGCCCGGCCTGAAACAATCCGTCAGGTCGAATGCGAACGCCTGCATCCAGCCGACGCCGTCGCCGACGTATCTCCCGTTTGCGTAGACGCGGCAGAGCGAATCCACGCTACCGACGAGCAGCCCGACCGGGCCTTCCGGCAGCTTTGGCACGCGTATGCGGTACCACACGCTGCCGGTCGGCATGCTCGACAGCCCCTGCGCCGCCCACGGAATGGCGTAGGTGTGGGTCTTGATGAAATCCGCGTCGTTGAGCCGGCTGTCGTCGAACCCGAGATCCCTGCCGCGCCGGAACGGATCGAAAACCGTCGGCAGCTCCTCCGGTATGCGGTAGACGATCTCGTACGGCTCCTGCGAAAACACCGCCGCCTTGGCGAGCGCGCGCCGGTAGTACCAGTCCATGTACCAGACCGACGCCTGGCTGACCCAATGGTCCTTTTCGTCATGGACCTTCTGGCGCTCTTCCATCATCTTCAGCATCGCCCGGTCGGCGCCGGCGAAATCGAAATCGAAATGCAGCTCCTGAATTTCGAAGAATTCGTCGAGCTGTTCGACCGTAAAGCGCATATGCCTTATCCTGTTTTTCT